>JABIQT010000933.1 GCA_018667995.1 Candidatus Latescibacterota bacterium | reverse complement strand
AAGGTCATTATTCTGGCCGGAACATTATGAAATATGTTGAAAATAGTGTATTTAGTGATGTGAATAGCACATGTTGATCGTAAATAGTGAGGTCCGCCAATAAACACTTGCGCCTGCGATATCTTTTTATTACGGTGGCATTCCACTCGACTCATTTCAAGAAATCGGAGACTGTATGGACCATCTCTGGGCACCTTGGCGAAAGGCCTATGTAATTGATGGTGCACGCGAACCCGGATGTGTCTTCTGTACCAAAGCAAATGAGGAGACTGACGCGGACAATTTTATCCTACACCGCGGCAAGACTTGCTATGTCATAATGAACATCTATCCCTACAATAACGGACATGTTATGGTGGTGCCCTATAGTCATGTGTCTGAATATGATGAACTGCAGGATGAGATAGCTCTGGAGATTACCCAACTGGTTCGGCACTACATCCGTGTTCTGAAGAGAGCTATGTCTCCACAGGGCTTTAATACAGGGATGAACATTGGTAGTGTAGCAGGTGCCGGCATAGCCGCCCATCTTCACATGCATATTGTTCCCAGATGGAATGGCGACTCCAATTTTATGCCGGTGATCGGTCAGACCAAGGTAATATCTGAGGCCTTAATTCAGACTTTTGAGAAGCTCATGCAGGCTGAAGCAGAAATCTCCCAACAGGCCGAGTAGCACTCACCACATTGGTACAATCGTCCCAGGACCATCGAATGGCACATGCAAAGCGGAAAGAGGATACCAAGAGCCAAGATTCACCGTCGCCAGATGAGAATAAGCGCCTCCTAGACGAGCTTGAGACCATCTACAATCAGTTCCTGCTCCTCAAACGTGAAACGGATGTTTCATACTCACAGCTTAGAGACCGCAACAAATCGCTCGAAAGAAAAGTGGGTGAATTGGAGGAGGCAAACCGGGCCCGTGAAAACGCTGAAAACCAGTTGATTCACTCCGAGCGTCTCGCTGCCATGGGCCAACTTGCGGCGAGCATCGTTCACGAGTTAAGTAATCCGTTGACCGTTATCAGCGGGTATATTGAACTATTACTGATGCGGCCGAGTTTGACTGGTGAAGAAACGCGCCTGCTTTCAGTCGCACGACAGCATTCAGAGACCATGACGAATCTGGTTCGAGATATCCTGTCCTTCTCGCACAAACATTCATCTCCGTTCGGTATCGTCGATACAAATGAAACGGTGGAATACGTCGTATCATTTCTCAAGACGTTAATGCGGAAGAAGACCATGTCCGTAAAAATGTCACTAGGACGAGATCTTCCGTCGACCATCGGAAGCGTCCAGCAGATACAGCAGGTGTTGATAAACCTCATTACGAATGCCTCTGACGCGATGACCGATCATGGAAATATGACAATTGTTACAGACCAGATGGATGGCGCTCAAGTTCTGGAAATGCTACAAGATCCCAAGACACAGAGCGCCCGGTCAGAGTCTGACGTTCAGGCGCTATGCGAGGAATATGAGAGTTTTCTAGCAGTCCACTGCGTGGACGATGGTCCTGGAATCTCTCCGGACATACTAGAAAACGTCTTCAATCCGTTCTTTACGACGAAACCCGCAGGCGAGGGAACTGGTCTCGGCCTCTCAATTTCGAGGACAATCATTGAGCGTCACAACGGTAACCTCATGGCATCGAGCGAAGAAGGACAGGGGACGACCTTTTCTGTGCTGCTCCCTGTCAGGTCTGCACAGTCAGTCATTCTTGACGAAAGTAGAGCAAGAGAATGAGGGCGCCGCCGTACTGCTGAGCCACAAACCTTTCGAGGATTCTGACCTGCCTTTATTCATCACCCTTCCGTCCGACCTTAGCTTCCCATTCCAACCGTTAGAACCGCAGTCACGGCTGCCTACGACCGGAGCCGAATGTGACCTGTGGGTAGGTCAGGTATCAAATAAGAGGAGCGAATGATTGTTGGAAAAAGAACTCACTACCGCGCTCGATGCGGTCGTGTATGCATGCCGATTGACCGATGATGTTCAGCGTAGTCTTTCGTCAAGTGATGTCCTATCCAAGACCGATAATTCACCCGTCACGGTAGCCGACTTCGGAAGCCAGGCGGTCATTGGATCTCATATCCGGACGAAGCTACCGTT
>JABIQT010000792.1 GCA_018667995.1 Candidatus Latescibacterota bacterium | reverse complement strand
TACTGGACGTCCTGGCCGGCGCATTCGCACGACGGATATGATCTTCAGGGAATGGGTGTAACCGCATGGTGGATGTTATATTGGCGTGACTACTTTTCAAATCTGACGACCGAAAATCAAATCAAGGGGAAGTTATCGGCGTTTTGTGAATTCCTGATGGAGGCCCAGCAATCCTCTGGAGCGATACCGACCTATTATGATCACCAGCTAAATCCTTCACCCCAGCTTCGGGAGGCTGCCCCAACCGCCATCGGCGGAGCCGTACTGGCAAAAGTGGCTCTGGCCACAGGCGACGGCCGGCTGGAGCAGGCCTCTCTCGAGGCAGGTAGATTCCTGCTCCGAGACGTAGTACCGCATTCCAGGTTCTTCGACTTCGAACTGTTCTATTCCTGCGCGCCCAAGCCGCTGCATTGGATGGATCCTGTATGCGGTATTCCCCCAATGAATACATTGGCTATTCAGTGGGCAGCCGATCACTTTCTCGGCCTCTACAAACTGACCCATGACCGGGAATGGCTGCAACAAGGAGAATTCTGCGTCGGCCTGCTATCCCTGTTTCAGCAGGTGTGGGCACCCAATCGGTTTGGGCCTGCATACATGTTCGGCGGATTCGGAGTAATGAACTGCGATGGAGAGTGGAACGACGGGAGGCAGTCCCGTGTGGTGCCGACCTATGCGGACTACTACGATGTCACGGGCAAAATCGAATATCTGGAGCGGGCAGTCGCCGCATGCCGGGCATCTTTTGCAGCCATGGACATGACGGAGAACCATGCAAACGGGATTAACGCCTACTCTATAAATCAAGCGGAGAGCGTTTCCGTCGAGGTGGGACAGGGCTACTCGCCCGAAAGCATTATGCATGGTGCGCCCCAGGTTCTGACCGGAGCAGGGGCTGGCTGGACAGGATTCAATTGGGGGCCAGGTGGCGGGCTAGGCGCCAGTGCCATGCTGGAACGAAGGTATGGAGCGGCATGGGTGGACGGGACGGCTAAGAAAGTCGTGCCTGTTGACGGGGTGAAAGCGACTATCCACCAATGGGATCGGGATCTCGTCGATATTACGATTGCTTCTGCACTTAAGGACCTCGAATATCCTTATACTAAAAATCGCGAAATCAAGGTCAGATTCGGCCGCTTTGACGGCCCCATACCAAGAATCCGGATCAACGGAGCAATAATCGAGTCGAACGCAATTCCATCTTCAGACAACGGTATTGCGATACAGGTGTAGTCTCACGGGCACCCGTATAATTCAATTGCTCTTCTACTTCTACGACCCACAAATCATTCGTGTCCCCTGGTGAATGTGCTGCATAGGACGGAATTGGCGTAACTGCCTCAACGGTCACCGTCACTACTATGGGTAGACGACTGTGTTTAGCTGACTGTCGGCCAGATCACCGGGCTTCTTGCCACCCAGGAAGACTTTCGCATCGTTGATGCGACTGGGATTTATCAGGTCATCTACCTTTGTGCCATCCGGATAGTATGTGACAATCATCGCCTCACGCATTCGGTCCGTTGCGTTGGCAGTTGCCCCGTGTATAATCCACGCATTGTGAAAGGTAGCATCACCAGCTTTCATGGGCTCCTGATGCACCGACCAACCCTTTTCCTTTATGACATTCTCAAAGACGCTCTGTGCCTCATCGGATATTTTGTAGTGACCGAGATAACCGTCACGGTGTGAACCGCTGGCGAAACAGATTGGTCCCATATCCGTGGATACGTCTACCAGAGGCATCCACATTCCGGTGGCCCGATCGGTGGCAAGCGGCCAGTAGTACTGATCCTGATGCCACGCGCTGAGCCCGGAGCCAGCCTCCTTGAAGAGCGCCTGTTCGTGAAAGATACGAACGGCATCAACACCGTTCAGCAGTGCTACAATTCGTGCGAATCTCCGTGCCAGCACAAAGGCCTTCACCCCATCGTGCTTGAACCGAAGGTTGAGCGTCTGAAGAAAGGGACGGTCATCCAGGAGATCTTCACCGGTGGGGAAATTGGCGAATGCGGCCTCATTGATTGCTTTGCGATACACGCCTACCTCCTCTGGCGAGCATACACCAGGGAGGCGAACATGTCCGTCACGCTGGTAGGCGTCTATCTGATCGGTTGTTATCGGGTACTCGGAGGACAGATCGGGATAGGTCATTGCAGAAGTCCTTGGTTTTCTCGTTGCAGGCTTGAAGCACTCCGAATGAAGTCACTTCACAGTATCACTGTGATGGAGAGCTGGACTGACAGATTCTGAGAGACTATCAGATTCGGTCATTTTGAGATTGATGTACCGACACTACAAAGGTCTCTCGGAAGCTTGAAATCACTACGGTTCAGGCGACGGTACCGGTGAGCAGTGGTAGGTACGATTCCTTTCCGTCGCGAACAGAGCGGTCGACTCATCCGGATACTGAAGATCGATCCGCATTCCCTGATCGTCGACCACTTCCATCCCCTCCCGCCAGGGCAAGCATATTCGACAATCCCGGCCCGCGAGGCTATTCACACTCAATTGCCGGACTATACCATCTTCTTGAGAGGCACTCACAAGGAATGCCTGTTCCGCTCTTAAAGTCGTGAATGCCCCGTCGCATCCACCGGGCCAGGCGGGAAAAATACGAATAATGCCGTCAAAGCTCTGCAGCAGCATCTCCTGTATGGGCGCTATTATCCCCAGACATTCTGTAAAAACTCCGGTACGCCCATAGTCACCGGCAGCCATCCCGCGAAACATGCCGTTCGGCATACGCCAACGATCGAGATGAGACCTGAACGCCGCCATATCACGATCTGCGTCAAAAACCCGGTTCCGTAATGCGATCATCAACTTCCAGGGCAACTGGCCGAAGTAACCACGCCAGAGCGGATTAGATCCTGTCACGTTCAAGCATTCAGGCGGATGTCCGCGCCTCTCGATGACACCTTCATCGTAGGAGATGAATTCAGGCGGATTCAATAGATATCTCCGGCGATCTTCATCCGAAAAGGACTTTCCTTTTATGTCGTCCACATCCACCAGCCCTTGAAGGCGCAGGCGCCATTCCCGTGCCAATTCCGCGTCAGTCTCGAGAAGCTCCGCGGCTTGTATAGCGGAATCGAAGCAGTACCGAATATGACGGACTACCTGTGGTCGATCTGTGTAGTCACAAATCGAACCTGTGAAAAACGACTCTCCCTGGCCTGAAGGAAAGGCGTGGTAGTGTCCGTCGTCGCCTTGTTTCAAGAAATCAAGATAGAACAAAGCACAATCACGGAGAATGGGATATCCATTTTTCACCAGCCAATCCAGGTCCTGGGTATACAGATATCGAGACCAGTAATGATTGGCGATCCATCCTGTCATGTAGGCCAATCGACTGAGAGGCCCCGAACCGTAGGGATCACCCGGTATTTCAAACGGATAACCCGTAAGATGCACAAATGTGCCCCGGCAGCCCCAATAGTCACGAGCCAGGCTACGACCAAGTCGAAGCATATGGTCCATGCCAGGAAAAAAGGAGTCACCAAGGGCTATTTGATTGGCCGTTGCGTCTCCCCAGAACGGTGACTGATAATTGTAGTTTGTGTGATAGTCCCCGTGCCAGAGAGCATAGTCACCTACTGTACTGGGCAGCATGAGTCCAGGGGCGATTACATCAGCCCGATATGCGCAGCGGCGTGCGTGCAGGGACTGATACCAGATATCTTCCAGAAGTGAGTCATCGAGATTCACTGAAGACCGTTTCCAGAACTTCGTCGCATCAGAGACCGCAGCATCTCTCCATCTTTCGATCTCAGAATCCAGATTCGAATCCAACAGACGCAACACACGCGACGTCTCCGTTTCGGCCCCTCCCTCATCGGTACTGGTAGCGACAAGAACAGATACCGTACCGCGCACGATGGGCGTGTCAGACCGCAGATGCAGGCGAGCCTCATCATTTGCGTCTGTCCCGGCAGGCACACACTGGAGTCCGGTAACCACTGGAGCCATGACGTATCGAAAGCCCTGGTCAAATGTAGGGTCTGGATAGAAGTGCTGTTCGATAACCGGTCGACCACTGATTTCACCGAGAACCGGAGCGGGAAGCGGAGAGGTACGTCCGGTGCCGATGGCCCCCTGCAGCGCGCGGAATCGGGTCCGGCCAAATAGACCATCGGACCAGCTCTCGATGGTAGGATCCGCCCATCTGTACAGTGAAAACCACACAGGTACCTGATGCCCCGTGACCGAACCATCGACCCAGTTCTGGACTTCCCATGATACGACCAGAGCGTTGGGTGAAGGGGCCACAAAGCACTCCAGATTGATTGACACGCCGCAATCCCAGGTGCACGAAATCAGAACGAGACTCCGCTCTATATCGAGACGCTGACTGATAACAAAACCGGCCTGATCTGGTGGTAGGTGCAGAGCCAATTCACCGACCGGCTTGGGACACGGATACGGTCGTCGGGCATAGGCCGGCCATCCGTCACACAGCTCGCGCATTCGCTCCGGATCGGCAACTACTCCGCTGGCGTGGCCATTTCCATCAACGAAGCCGTCATTCATCCAGCCTTCGTCACCGACGCCACGCGCTATCTCATCGATGTGAGCGGGCGACGGACAGTCAGACAGATCCATTCGGCGGTCCCATACGTCATTCTTTCCGAACCGCCAGATTATGCGGTCGGATGCCTGATAGATGCTGACAGATAGATCGCCATTTCCGATCAAGAGGCCTTCCTCGGATTCAAGGACCGGATGTTTTATCTCTATGGTATGCAAATTATCCTCAAGTGCGTGTGAACTGCGCAATGGTAGTGTGAGATTATGAGAGACCAGGAGTATGCCCAATTCCATGACACGGTCTCATGGCTGAGCTATTGCTGCCTTGGTCCGTTCAAGGAAGGCACTGATCCAGACTCAGGTACCGACGAGAAGTTGGCGACCTCAATCGGCGGTCGAATTCGCTTTCACAATCAACGCCAGAGAAGTCTATCGATGGTGAATGGATGGTGAACCTGTCCCAGGTGACCAAGCCAACACACTCTGGATCTGCGCACACACTCATGTCCCCAGGTTTAACACTTGACAGGCCGGGAGCGGGATTTCTACTTACCGCCTAATTACACCGGAAGGCATCGCCGGTTTACATTCAAACAGGGGACACCTCTTGACCGAATATGAAAAGTGGTTCTTCGATCATCATGGCTTCATAATCCTACGTGATATAGTGCCTCCAGAAGATCTCTGCAGAATGATAGAACTCTGCAATCTCTGGCACGAATCACCCACGGAGGACCTGCCCGCTCCTCTCACGTCCACCTCGAGATCAGGGAACCGATCGACGACTATCGCTCACTGGATTAACCATGTCCACTATGCCGATGAGACATTTCAACGCCTGGTGCTGAATCCCCACATCATGCGAGTGATTATAGCCTTGACGCGAGGCGCAACGTGCCTGGTAGACTCCGCTCTGACTCGTAATTTCAAAGAATCAGACGACATCGAATTCCACGCCGCTGGCAAAGACTACGGCATCGAAAATGGTGCTCCACACGCGGGATTTATAAATGCTGGAATATCATTAGTCGACGTGCCGGACGGAACAGGTTTTGTATGTCTTCCTGGCAGCCATAAACGCAATTTCGAGCCTCCCAAGATCTCCATATACGACGGATCACCTACTGTTGTCAACGTACCAGCCCGGGCAGGTGATTGTGTGATCTTCACCGAGGCACTCTACCACGGTGGCAGAAGGTGGACAGAATCCTACCCGCGTATAACGGTGTTCAACCGATATGTGGACCATGGCAAGCACGGAACGCTCCCCATCGAGTCGCATCAGGCAATGTTACCCGAGGAGATCAGAGAACTGGAACAACCCGCGGTTCCAGGTCAACAGAAACAGGTGGTAAAGCGTATTCTACATGAGATGGAAATATAGAAGGACGGTCTGACCAGGAGCTGATACGTCGTAATCTATAAAATCACTCAGATGGTCGGAACCCCGTTGCCTCACGGGCCGAAATCGGTTGTGAACGTCCTAACCTATCCGAGCTTTTCTGCAGCATCCGACAGAGCTTCAACGAATCGATCCACATGCTTTACGGGTGTGGGTATTCCAGGGGTCACCCGCACCCCTGTAAACAAGTCTGGGATGGACTTTTCTGTAGTAAAGATATTGTGGCGTTCGTGGAAGAACCTGGCCAGCTCCTTCGAATCAACCCCTCTAATTCCCACATTGCCAAGGGCTCCGTGCCGGGCAGGTTCGGCGGGGGTGTTCAGGACCACTCGGTCGTGACCGCGAAATTGGTCCATCCAGCGGCTGCTCAGATAGCGTAGCCGAGCCTCTTTCAGCTCGGATCCGATTACCCTATGGAATCGAATCGCCTCGCTCAAAGCTATAATCTGCTGAACGGGACGCGTTCCCAAATGCTCCAGTTTGCGGATGTCATCCTTATCTGATGCCACATCTCCCAGCAGAGGCCACATATCGTTGATCTTGTCTTTTCGCACATAGAGGATACCGAGGCCTACCGGTGAGCATAGCCACTTGTGCAGGCTGGCCCCGAAATAAGCGCAGTTGAGATCCGGAATCTGATAATCAAGATGTGCAAACGTATGGGCGGCATCCACGGCGCTTTCAATGCCGTGACGATGCCCCATATCACATATTTTCCGGACGGGTATGACCTGGCCCGACAGATTGTACATATGCGTCATATGCAACAGCTTGGTACGGGGTGTGATGGCCTCTTCGTACCGCTTCACGATCTCTTCGTCGGAATTGGGATGCATGGGAATATCGACCTGCTTCAGTACGATACCGTAACGGGACGCTTTCATTCTGAGCGCCTCTAACATGCTTCCATAGTCCTGATTCGTGTAGACGATCTCATCACCGGGCGCCATGTCCAGGCCGTTGATAACTATATTCAGGGACTCCGTCGTATTACGTGTGATACAGACTTCCTCGGCTGAAACGCCCGCGATATCTGCCAACTCCGTTCGCACGCGCTCCACATCCCCTGACATTTCCTGGCGAAAATACTGAGCGGCTCGGGCATTAACCATACGAGTAGCCGATATTTCCTGCTCCAATGTTTCCAGTGTTGCAGGACTGAAATATCCGTATTCGAGATTGATGAAATCATCGGTCGGATTGAAATGTTTGCTCACCTCACGCCAGAGCCCTTCAGAAGTAATACGATCCGCCAAGGACATGTCTGACCGCTCTGACAGATACGCCTCAAGGCTGTTCCCGGCGGCGCGAACCTGATTCGTAAGTGCCAGCACGCCTGCGGCACCGATGGCGGTCTGCTTTATGAAATCTCTACGTTTCATGACCAAACCCTCCCGTGATGTTTACTCGCGAAGTGCCGGCGTGTGAATCAGCATATCCTCTTCGAAACTCCGGTGTGCTGAAATGCCGGCACTATCGAGCGCGGCACGATATACTTTAACGCCCTCTTCGGGTGTGACCGTCCCATCGGCTACTTCACGAAGGACCTCCACAAAGGCCAGAGGGGCTTCAGTACCTTTTATCCTGCGACCAAACAGCGCCACTCGCGCTCCGTATTTTTTAGCCTCGGCTATCAGTTTGAAAGCATCGTAGGTCGTACTCTTTGGACCACCCAGAATACCGACTACAACGCTGGTGTCGTAAGCCACGAGTGCAGACATGGATGCGGCACTGTTATAGGGTATTTTCAGAAACTCCGGGCGTGACGCCCGCGGCACACCGGCCAGCATCCGCGCAATCTGATCGTTCACGTAATCACCGGTATCCTGGGGCTCAATGCCACAGTCGGCGACGTTTGGATTAAAGACCTCGAGGAAATACCGGAACTGTTTTCGAGCAGCTTCTATGCGGAAGGACTTGAATTGGTCGAGCGTGTTCCAATCGGCTTCGAGATCGTTATTGAAGGTGACACTGTACAGGCCCAGATCCACATCGGGCTTCTGCCCTGAATCCGGCATCAGCGTACCATACTGGGCTTCTTCGAGTGTTGTCGTGGCGAACGGCTTGGAGAGCTGGGAACTGTAACAAGAACCCTTTGCGCCCCAGATATCGGATGCGTCATTGGCTCTTACGGCAGGTGTAACCGGAGAGTTGTCGAATATCCTCCCGTCGCGCGCCAGAATATCCATGTTCGATACCGATGCCAGCAGCACGTCAATCTTCGCCTGATGGACCATCTCCTCCAGTTCACCACAATACGTCTGCATTGAAGACGTTGCGCCAGTGACGCCCGCTCCCATATCCGAATCAGCGGCATAGGCTATGATAAAGTGGTTCGGATTGTCCCCGCTACGGAGGTCGTTAAGCTTAATGTCGAGAATCTTATCCATCGCTTCAGCCACCTGCCGCTTCCCCAAATTCGTTGTTCACGGCCTGAACCAGGGCACGGATATAGGCAATAGAGTAAGCCAGCCCTGCACCCGGACCGCCGGCCATCCCAGGGATATGATCAGGAATCACGACCCCATCGAAATCGACCTCACGCAAGGCGCGCATTACCTGGTGCATGTCCTGGTATCCATCGTCCATAAAAGTCTCCTGCCAAGGCTCCGGCATGGGATTACTCACATTACGAAAATGCACCTTGAACAGCTTATTCATCCCGCCGAAATACCGAATGGCCTCGATGACGTCGACGCCCATCCCTTCGGCGCCTCCTTCAAGCCAACAGCCTACACATAGACAGACTCCGATGTTCGGACTGTCCGCAATTTCCAGCGCTCGCTTGTATCCGTCAAACTGGCCAAAGATGCAACGCGGTATTCCGCCCAGTGCATAAACCGGTGGATCGTCAGGATGGATGCCGATGTACACACCTTCGTTCTCAGCCACAGGTGCTATTTTTCGAATCATGTACTCGTAATTATCCCACAGTTCATCTTCCGAGTAGGCCCTGCCGTGGGTATGCTCACCGGTGAAGATCTCACCGATCCAATTTCCCTCGGCATTCTTGATGTCCAGGACCCGAGCATTCACACCACCGCGCCCGTCCGTATGCCCCGTACTCCAGATACCATTACCCATGTGGGCATATGTGTTGTAGTAGATGCCGGCGGCGGACAGATTCCTGATAAACTGTATGAATTCCTCAATTTTTTCATCGCGCCCGGGCAAGTTCAGAGTTATCTCCGGAACGTTGTGTACCCCATGGTTCGCCACACGGTATATCTGGATACCATAGCTTTCGAGGCGTTCACGGTACTGCCGGTAGTGCGCTGCCGTATGGTGCTCAGGGTTGTTTACGATGAGCATGGCCCATTGCACATCCAGCTGCTGCAGGAACTTCAAATCGTCATCGCTGGCGTCGGGTGAAACGGACGTGCCAACTTGCAGGCCCTGCTCGGAAGCGAAATATCCAGGAACGGCTCGCAGAGGATTGGGCCGCGGTCGCATGGGTATATCAGCCATCTTTGTGTCCTTTTTTGCTGGTGGGTTCCATAGTGGTAGTGGATTCACTACACCGTATCTCACGCATT
>JABIQT010000822.1 GCA_018667995.1 Candidatus Latescibacterota bacterium | reverse complement strand
TCCAGCTACTTATTGTGCTCGTCAAGCAGATTGGGAATTGCTGGATCCGAACGTACTTTCAAGCAGAATAGCGCGGCAGGGAGTACGGTACCACACGATGGACGGTATTAGAATCTGCGATCCAGCGACACTGGTAGATGTTCCGGCCGACGGTGAAACTTTGGGCGAGATCATGTTTCGTGGCAACACAGTAATGAAGGGATATCTCAAGAATTCTGAGGCCACGCGGGAGGCCTTCCACGGAGGGTGGTTCCATTCGGGGGACCTGGGCGTCATGCACCCCGATGGTTACATTGAGGTGAAAGATCGGTCGAAGGATATAATCATATCAGGTGGAGAGAATATCTCCAGTCTTGAAATTGAGGAAGTCCTGTACCAGCATCCCCGAGTCCAGGAGGCCGCTGTGGTAGCAAGACCGGACGAGAAGTGGGGTGAATCTCCGTGTGCCTTTGTGGCGCTGGATAACCAACCTGATCCCCCACATGAGACTGAGCTGATCGCTTTCTGCCGTGAGCGTATGGCCCATTACAAAGCGCCAAAGACCATTGTTTATACCGAGCTTCCGAAGACATCGACTGGCAAAATACAGAAGTATATTCTGCGCGATCGGGCAAAAGACCTTTGAGCTTTATAGGTTGAACGACACCACGGTTACCTTCTTTATTCTTCGATCTATAAATGCTCAAACGGAGGAAACTTAGTAGGCCGCGCCCCTTCTGCTATATGCCCAAAGTTCTACGCTCCGGTCCGTATGGATTGATGTGTTCACGAAGACTTGTCAGCCAGAAAGCAAAGGGGCCGGTGTTGCTCGCCTCATTGAACTAAAGGTCCCGGGCAGATTCCGGACAATGCTGAACCGCCGCTCCGTAAATCGGTTGCTCTCCATATCGGGAGATTATGTGATCGTCGGCGTCAAAGGCCAACGGAGGCAGTAAATCAGTGAATTTAAACCACCTGGCTTCGTCTATGTCATCGCCACCGAGTAGTGTGCCTCCCGTTGCATGGGCGAGCAACACGACAGTTAGCGTGTGAGAGCTTGCGGTCAGAAAATTAGATGTAACGCTGATTATAGATTTTACGTCTATATCGAGGCCCGTCTCTTCTTTGGTCTCTCGAATTCCTGCGGTCAGGAAGTCCTCTCGGAATTCGATGAATCCGCAGGGCAAGCACCACTTTCCACCACCGTATGAGGACGCATTTCGACGGCACAGGACGAAGGCGTCGCCTCGCACAACCAGAATAGACACGGCCGAAGCCGGATTCACGTAATGATATCGCTGGCAGACTTCACAGTGACGTCTTGAATCGGTTCCCTCTTTCGTTATTTCGCATGGATCGCCGCAGTCCGGGCAGTAAGCTAATCGTTCGAGACCGTCTGATGGGGTCCCTGGGTACTGGTAGAAGACCTGTTTTGTGAGCAAGTTTTTCCTCCGTTCTGGATCATGGCCACTCCCATTTGTTTAATCTGGGATCCGATAGGATTCACCGACAACAAATCCTTGTGAGCAATCCGTGATTCTATATATTCTATGGGTTTCTGACCATCGATTTTTCCCGAAATGAGTACAAGAGAATGGACGACAAAGTCCTGTCATATCTCGCCCTCCTTGACCTATCCCCAGGAGCGAGTATGGATGACGTGAAGCGGTCATACCGCGAATTGGCATTGATCTGGCATCCCGATAAAGTGCCGGATCGCGTCAAAGACCGAGCCACGACGAAATTTCAACACCTGACAGAAGCTTACCAATGGATCGCCAGAAACCCTTCTGTACTGAACCAATCGGGCACAGCGTCCAGTTACTCCTCGAATACTACATCAAGTTCTACAAAGACTGAATCAACCCCCCGTGATCCGTATAATGTGCTCGGCGCTTTACGAAGTTATCGGACCGACAGGGATGAGGGCGTCTACGTCTATCCCGATCTGGATCCCTCCAAGCTGGAAGAGTTCACGTTGCATCTTTCCAAGAAGAATACTTTCCCAAACTATCGTCTGGTTCGGGGAGACATCCTCGTTTTCTACGACATCGACGGTTCTGGTGAAGAGGGCATGGCCATAACCAGGCAGAACCACCTGGTGAACAACAACGTGGATTCCATGTTTACCATCTCTGAGTTGCAGGATGTGCGTTTGGAGGAAGCCATGTTCTTCTGGAGCCAGATTTCTGTTCGCCAAAAAGGCCATGCTGCCTTTCAACTTGCGGGATATGCGAGTAACCATGCTGGGCGGTTGTTCACCGAAATCATCAGGACTCTGATTCGTCCCCGCTAAGATTGCACCGAGAATTGTCACCGAGGGAATCGAGAAATGCAGACTGAGACCGAGGACTTTATTCGACCTTTTCCTGCTCTATCGCCTGCTCAGAGATTCTATCTGGACGTGAACGGATATGTGGTCGTTCCCGGCACGCTAACTACTGAGGAAGTTGATCGTCTTCTGCATGCCATGTATCGGCTGAGAGACGATCTTTTGAATGGTCCGGAACCTGAGAGTGCAGTGGTGCGCGGGTGTCGATTGTCGCATATCAGCGATGAGCACTTGCATTTTGCCCACATACTCGAAACCGATAATTCCATTCTTGAATATCTGTCGCATCCCAGACTCATAGGAATGGCGGAGGAGTTAGTGGGCGGGACCGTTCGTCTCGAGGAATCCGAAGCGGTGATAAACCGTCGAAAACAGGATTTCGACTCGGGTGAAGCTGCACAGTACGGATTTCACACTGGTACGAGTCCGGACGTAGGAACGTTTACGGAAAATGGTCTCTTTCACTGTAATTTTGTAAAGACCCTGACAAATCTGACAGAATTGGGTCCGGAAGACGGTGGAACAGTCGTCATTGCTGGAAGTCATAAAATAAAGGCGCCAAGGGACCAGATAATTGCCTGTGCATACGAGGACCGTTCACTCATCCACCAGGTAACTGCGCCGGCAGGTTCAACGCTTTTGTTTGGTGAGTCGTTGATTCATGCCACTGGGCGAATTACGAGTGATCGGGAACGTGTCATAATTATAGGCGGATACACACCTACTATGTTTCAGGCATGGAACGGTCAGGAACCCAGTGAGGCATTTGTTTCACGGATTCCTCTTCACCTCAGGCCGCTCATATCTGGTAGCGATCGGTGGAGTTGGAAACAGCGTCAAAGGAACCTAAATACACCAATCGACGAAATCGCAGGAGGCTGAAAGTT
>JABIQT010000310.1 GCA_018667995.1 Candidatus Latescibacterota bacterium | reverse complement strand
GCCATGAAATCCCCGAGTGTTATGAGTTGGTCGCAGACCGTATCAGCAGGCGTGACCTTTGGCCACCTGGCAATGAAAGGAACGCGATGCCCTCCTTCCCAGGCGTCGCGTTTGATTCCTCGCAGGTCACCCATGCTGTAATGCTCATGTTCGCTTGCTCTTTCATAGACACCGATGTCATCGGGGGTTCTATTTTCAGGGCCATTGTCACTGGTGAAAATGAGCAGCGTATTGTCAGCCGTTCCGGTTCGGTCGAGAGCATCGGTAATCTGGCCGACGATCCAATCCACCTCACAGATGAAATCACCATAGTTCCCGGCCTCGCTCACGCCTCTGAACTGCGTATTCGGAACAATGGGGGAATGAGGCGATGTGAGAGGAAAATACAGGAAAAAAGGATTCTCTTCTCCGGCCCGCGTTTCGATAAGATCCACCGCCCTGCGTGTGAATTCGGGAATCATATCTTCCAACTTCCAATCCGGCACCGCCAATCCTGGATTGCCATAGATATCATCGGGCTTCTCCACAGAAGGGGCTTCCGTCAAACGATCATTCTCGAACCAGGTGTAGGGAGGGAAATTGGGTACATCGACGCCAAAGTAGGAATCGAAGCCACGATCTACAGGTCCCCCCTCGATTCGGCCGTCATAGTCTATCTGTTCCCCCAGCTCATGCCGTTTCTCATTCTTATACAGACCGAAATTTACATAGTCGTTGGGATGTCTGCCGTTCTTCATCGGCCAGTTCCATCCCAGGTGCCATTTACCCAGACATGCCGTGTGATAGCCCTGTTCACGCAGCAGGTGAGCGACCGTTTTCTGATCCGAGTCGATCAGGGGTGCGTCCCACTCCCAGACAATGCCCTGTTTCAAACGGGAACGCCAGCAATAGCGGCCGGTAAGGATATTATAACGACTCGGTGTACAGACGCTGGTACTCGCATGTGCATCTGTGAACCTCATGCCCTGTTTCGCCAGGCGATCGAGGTTAGGTGTGGGTATTTGTGAATCGGGATTATTACATCCTAGATCACCGTAACCCATGTCATCTGCTAAAATATAGATAATATTGGGTTTCATTTTAAAGAACCTCCTTGGAAGCGTTCATAAAACCTATCCTGGAGTCGAACGGCCAGGCTTTATGAACACTTCTTATGCGCAGTATCCGTTGAGGAATGCCATAGCATCATCTTTTTCATCTATGTTGACGTCGGCTATCATAACGATCCCCCGGGCATCGCCGAGTTGTTCGGATAGAACGTCCAACGTCTTGTAGCCCATTTCTGACTGGGAGCTAAATATCTGGATCAGTTTACCAGCATCACGAATTTTGCGGTATACCTCCGGCCAATGGGTAATCCCGGGTTGTCCGTCCCCAGGAACCCACTGCACGCCCTTCAGTTCCTTAATTTCCAGCAAGCTGTCCAGATGGGGAGCTGTCCAGGGCCATCGAGATGATAGAAAGGATTGGTGAGTCGCTTGCATGCGGCAGCAAGCTCGGGTTTCACGAATTCGTCGAACATATCAGGGCTCACCATGTAGCAAAAATCGCACTGCAACATATAATAAGGCGTCTCAGAGAAGATGGGGGTCCATGCGGTGTACCCTGGATTCGTCGGGCGAAGCCTTTCGTTGAATGCCTCGAAATGCTTGAACCACATCTCGTGTGCTTCCCACGTAAGCCTTTTCACCTGATCGGGGTGATCGTAGAGATCGAAAGGCAATCTCTCAGACGGACGAAACGTGGACAGGATGTCAAGACTCCCACCAAGATCCGTCATGGAAAGCTGCACCAGGCCTTGCCACCGTTCTAGTGCAGCGCGATAAAGGTCCTCAAGGCGTTTCAACCAGACATTGTCCGGATCATCCTTGAAATGTATGTCGGCAATCTCCTGTTGTTCGCGTGGAACGAACCATGCGGTATGCTCGTCGTTTATAAGTTCTGCTCCCATCAAAGCGGCAAGCACACCAGGACCGAAATTAGGCCAGATGCAAGGAAACGCATCCCCGAGATACTCCGCTCGGGAAAGATCATAGTCCCATCTATCCACAATCGCTTCGGCCCGTGTCGTAAGGCTGTAAGAGCTGGTGAAACCTCGCGCCGGGAGTTCTGGTTGCGGACGCCCCGGATCACACCCGGACACCCGCATCTGTATTAACGGGCGGTCCAGTTCTCCGGCCCACCAATGACGACTCACTTTCCTTACGTTTTCCCATCGCTCGTGATTAAAGTCTATTCCCATGTTAATGATTCCTCTAGGTCAGTCAGGGAACCAGCCCCTCAGGAATTCTGCCTCCGTGCCGTCGAACACCGCTTCGGCCAGATGTTCGATACCGTGCTGGTTACCCCATGAATACGCAATGATCACCTGTCCCCGATATTCGCAGAAATCGATGTCCGAATTGTTGGCGTTTTCGGCTGTGGCGATACGCTCTCGTTGTTCGGTGGTAAGCGCCGGATAAGCGATTCGGCGGTCCTCATCCGAGGCCTTCAGAACCGGATCGTATGGGCTTGATTCCCAGTGAACAAGGTCCGGAGAACGTACGACACGCTGTTCCCACCCCTCATACGCCTCAAGGTAGAAATTGTAGAATTGCCCGTCGAGATACCGCAGACAATGGGGGGCGGTGTACCGATCTCTGGAATAGGTACACTCCGGCGCTGTCAGCTCCCAGTTCACCAAATCGGTGGAGACGGCAAAACGGGCGGTAAAACGTTGTCCTGCCACTTCCGGCGGCTTGCCCACCTCGAACATCAGCACGTACCTGTTTCCGGCCTTGCACATGGATGTGTTGAATATGCCGTACCCCGGAAGGTCCAGGGCGTTCCGGGTCTCCCAGTGCACCATATCGTCCGAGACGAAAAGGTCCACCTGTTCGCCGTCCCAGATGTCCGCGCCCGTTACATAGAGTACGTCGTCTTCGACGTAAACGTTACCCAGATGGTAGCCCTGTGCCAGGGACGCGGAGAACGTGCCGGTCTCATGGTCTACGAAGCGGAAGTACGAGTCTCCGGTGGTGTTGCCGACGTAGTTCGGGCGCACGTATTCGAACCGGTAGAGACGGTCCCGAAAGACGACAGGGGTGGTCTCTACCAGGTCACAGTCGATCGTACCGAGTTTTCTGATGTGCGGCTTCATCTGCCGGGTCTCCTCTATTGTGCTGTATTCATACTCTGTTGAGCATCAGGACATCGGCCCGGCGGGTATCTTCGAGACGGCAGACGATACCCTCGGCCATCAACTGTGCGCCGGATGCTTCGGAACCCGGTCTGCCGCTGTGATACTCGATGCTGTAGGTTGCGTCCGCTTCCAAGCCTTTAAGGAGAAGGCGGTTTTCCGACTCGGGACTCATACATCTGAAGACAAACACGGAAACCTGCCCTCTGTCGGGCGCCAGGTACTCGTAAGCCTCCCAGTTCCCTCTCTCCCGAAAATCCTGCTCGATAAGCGGCGCCTGTTTGCTGAGGATATACCTATCACCGTGGAGCGTTCTTTTGATTCTCTTTTGCGTGGCAATCGCCTTGCGCAGCACCTCGAGGTTCTGTTCGTCAAGCCGGCTGAAGACGCATAGCACTCTGAATACCGACATCATCCGGTTCAGGCAGCGCCACTCCAGGCGTTCCGGCGTGACGGCGTCTTCCCCCCGATACTCTATAAGGGCGGCGTCACCGTACCCGGTCGGATAGATACATCCTGCGCCCACGTTGTTCTTCCGTGAGACACTGCTCGGGTATTTTATGTCATGCACATGTAACGCGTGGCTGTAGCGTGCGATGCCGAAGTCGCCACGCTGAGCGCCGCCGGCGCAGTTGGTGATCAGAAGATCGGGAAACCTTTCTCTGAGCGACCTGAGGACATGGTAGACCCCGTTGATCCGCGCCCAGTCACCGTCCTGTTCTCCGTGGTCATGACTCGCATCATCACATACCGCCCACTCGTTGCCGTCGGTCATGATGTGGTCGACGCCGTAAGTCTGGATCGCCCAGGAGATATTCTCCAGCGCCCACTCGGCCGCAGCCCGTACACCCAGGCACAGGTTGTAGACGTGCGGGAGCCAGGAACGAACGGGATGTCCCTGTCGATGAACCAGCCACTCCGGACGCCAGGGATAGCGACCCTGGTGGGCTGTGCGGATGTCGACCCGCTCGAATTCGAACCAGAGCCCGAGTCGCATGCCCCTGTCGTGTACGTAGTCCGAGACCCCGCGCAACCCTTCGTTAAACTGCTCCCGGCTGTCCTCGAAATCACCCAGGCCATTGCTGAAGTCGGTACCACGTGGCCACTTGCTCCACCAGGCTGCATTGATGAAATAAAGTTCCACGCCCAGTTCCGCCGCCGCGTCCGCTTCGGTACGCCAGGTCAGTTCCTCTCCCTGGTGGTAGTGGGGTCGGAAAGGACCCAGATCGTACGTCACCAGCGGACAATCCTCGGGTACGGGAGGCATGATCTCATCGGCCACGTAAGCACGGGAGGCGTTGAGGGCGTCGTCCCATTCGCCGGAGAAAAACCCGACGAATGCCGGCGGTGACGTGATGGATGCGCCGGCGGACAGGGTGTGAACATTGCCGTCTGTGCAGGCGAAGAGGGACACCTCGTGGTCGGCGTCATGGTGCTCGATGTCCATCTTCCACATGCCGCTCCATTCGAATCCGGCGAAGAGGCCTGCCTGCCGGAGCGGATCGCGTACACACACCCATGGAAAATTGTCGAAGGTCGACCGTTTCCCAGAACGTAACGGAAGAAGGCTGAGCCGCTCCCCTTCGACGAGGCGTAGGTTGGACGCATGCCAGCCCCCGGGGAGGTCCGGGGCGGTGGTCTGCGTATCCTCACCATAGAGCAGGGG
>JABIQT010000932.1 GCA_018667995.1 Candidatus Latescibacterota bacterium | reverse complement strand
TTGGAATCGCACCTTTTTCAATAAAATAGTCTACTTTCGCAGTTTGAATCTCAAGCTTACGTCGCCAATTAGCCGATAGAGACCATGACCACTTCTACCGCCCAGGATATTCTGGATCACAGCACGGATGAGCAGTTTAACGTCCTGATGAGCCAGGCTGCGATCATGAATCCGGATATGGACTTCGAACTGCTGGAGCGATCCTATACATTCAGCAGGGATCATCACTCCGGGCAGGAGCGGAAGTCGGGTGCTCCATATTTTGATCACTGTTACCATGTGGCGTTGACGCTAATCAGTTTGCATCTCGATTCGGTAACCATTGCCGCGGGCTTGCTGCACGACGTGGTAGAGGACGTGGAGGCAGTCACCCTTGCTCATATCAAGGAGAACTTCGGCGAGGAAGTCGGAGATCTTGTGGATGGTGTCACGAAGATCGCGGGACTGACCTTTCAGAGCCGCGAAGATCGGCAAGCTGAGTATTTCCGTAAGATGCTGGTATCCATGGCCAGCGATATCCGTGTAATCATTATCAAACTCGCAGATCGTCTTCATAATATGCGGACCCTCGAATCCCTCAAATCTGAGGCCATAGAGCGCATCGCCATTGAGACGCGTGACATCTATGCCCCACTGGCACACCGATTTGGAATGGCCAAAATCAAATCCGAATTGGAAGATCTAAGCCTGAAATACCTGGATCCGGAGAAATACGAGGAGATCGACGAGAAAGTTGACGATGAGCGAGAGACGAGAGAGCGCCACCTGGAAGAGTTTCAGACGCCTCTCGAGGAGGCCTTGCGGGAGGCTGGAATTCCCGCGGTGGTCAAGGGACGTGCAAAACACTTCTACAGTATTTATAGCAAAATGACGCGCCGCGGCATCTCATTCGAGAATATCCATGATCTCCTAGCGGTGCGGGTTATCACAGAATCTGTACGGGACTGCTATCACGTGCTGGGAATCATTCACGATCAGCACTCGCCTATGTCCGGACGCTTCAAGGACTACATAGCCAAACCAAAGATGAATATGTACCAGTCGCTCCACACCACGGTCATCGCCGAGAACGGCCGCGTTGTGGAGGTACAAATCCGCACGGGGGAGATGGATCGCGTGGCCGAGGTGGGCATCGCCGCTCATTGGTTGTACAAAGAAGATCGCACCGAGATGACCGACCTCGATAGCCGTATGGCCTGGCTCAGGGAAGCGCTCGATTGGGAGAGCGAGATGACTGATTCGGCAGAATTCATGCAGTTCCTTCGCATGGATCTGTACGACGATGCTATTTTCATCTTTACACCCAACGGCGACCTGAAAGAACTACCTGCAGGCGCCAGCGCCCTGGATTTCGCTTTTGCGATTCATACCGATATCGGCCTGCAGTGTTCCGGAACAAAGGTAAATGGGCGGATGGTACCCCTCGGTACAGAGTTATCCAGTGGCGACACCGTTGAAGTCTTCTCCTCCGCCAACAGAACGCCCAGCTATCACTGGCTAGATATTGTCAAGACCTCCAAGGCCAAATCGAAAATTCGCGGATTTATCAAGAAGGCGACCCACGACGAGAGCGCCGTTCTGGGCGAGGACCTGCTGAATCGTGAGCTGAAGCGACTCAAGCTTGGGGACACCACTCGCGAGCAGATCGATGAAGTTGCCCAGGCGTATGGTAAACCGGATTCCGAGCATCTTTATGCGGCCATCGGTCAGGGCGAATTGACAGCGGCTCAGGTAGGACACCGATTGATACCGGTGGAAGCTCCCGCTGCTCCGTCAAAGGAATCTGTTCTGGCGAAGCTGGTGGATCGCGTACGCAGGTCAACGGGTGGCGTCAAGATCCGCGGTGTCGACAATATGATGCTGCGCTATGCGCAATGTTGCCAACCGGTACCTGGTGATCCTATAGTGGGCTTTATCACGCGTGGCCGTGGTGTAACGGTGCACAGGCGCGACTGTAAGAATATCATTGACGATCTGGAGCGGCGCCTACCGCTTGAATGGGATGTGGACGAGCGCCAGGCGTTCCTTGTGGGACTGAACGCCTTCTCCCATGACCGGCCCGGACTCCTGAATGACATCACCAAAGTACTTACCGATTCAGGTCTGAACATCACACACGCAAACATAGAAACCATCGATGGCCTCGCCAACGGAATATTCACGATTGAGGTCCAACACCTGAAGCAACTGGAAGACGTCATCAAACGTGTCAAACGTGTCAAGGGTGTCCAGAAGGTCAGGCGGACCTCCGGTATTCTGAAAGACATGAGCGAAGATGGCGAGGATCCTATAGGCAACGCCTAAACCCGTCGGTCTATGCAATTTTACATGGCATACGAATAGCGCAGCAGAATACGGGGACCGACCGTTACTATCCCCATTGGAACTAGATACTTCGGCACCTTGGTTCGGGCGGGCGTTACCGACTGGCTCTTCCCCGTGTCCTGTGGCTCAGTGTTGAAGAAACCAAGATGTACAACGAGGACTATGTTATGGATCCCACAACAGATCATTCGGATGAAATAGCGCGATTTGAAAATGACGAACCCGTCGCACTCTCACGCCGGGCCTTTCTCACGTCAGCTGCTTTAGGCGGCCTTGGAGTGATGGCATCGGGATTGAATCGCGACGCGGTGGGTGCCCTTCTGGCCGGGAAACAACCTGGCGACGTGCAGGGAATTGGTGTGCCCAAGGGCCTTGTGAGATTGGCCTTCAACGAAAATCCTCTGGGGGCTTCACCCCGAGCCATAGAATCGGTCTTCGAACATCAAAGCTGGATGAATCGATACGACTATACCGGAAATCTGCTTGAGGATATCAGCAAGATGCACGGTCTCGAGATAGAACGCTTCTCGGGATTCGATTTTAAGGCGCTGGGTGAACGACATGGAATCATGCTGGGTGTGGGGACGACCGAATTGCTCCAGCTGCTGGCCCTGGCCGGCCTCATGCCGGATGGTGAGACTATCGAGGCAATGCCCTCTTATGGTCAGATCACCCGAGTAGGCGATGAGCTTCGGGAGGCCGGCTATCCTGTCCGGTCACGTCGCGCGCCCGTTCGTAGCGATGGAAACCACGATCTGGAAGCGATGGCCGATATGATTACAGATAAGACGCAGCTGATCATAATCTGTAATCCGCACAACCCCACCGGTTCTTTGTTGCCCTATGACGAGGTCCTCAAATTCATCGACGACGTGCCACCAAACGTCATGATAGCGGTGGATGAGGTCTATATCCAGTTCGTGCGCGATCCCACCTACCATGATTTTATCGAGGTAGCCAAGGAAAGAGAGAACGTGACGGTCCTGCGTACATTCTCTAAAGCCCACGGTCTCGGTGGCATGCGTGTTGGATATGCCGTGGGGCATCGTAATCTCATGAAGAGATTGGC
>JABIQT010000930.1 GCA_018667995.1 Candidatus Latescibacterota bacterium | reverse complement strand
CAACGTAGAGCGAGATGTTGCCCGTGGCGCCGATATGATCAAACGTGGCGCGAAGAGTGGCAACGCGGTGTCACTTCACATGCTTGGTAGACTGTATCGTGATGGTGAATATGTGCTTCAAGATTACGAGGCTGCAGCGGAGTATTTCAGGCGATCCGCTGCAGATGATTTGCCTCGTGGGCATCTGAGTTATGGCTATGCCCTTCTGTGGGGAGATGGGGTGGAAAAAGACGCTCTACTTGCCAGCGAGCACTTCTCAGAAGCATTTGATGCCGGGATATTTGACGGGGCCATTGGCCTTGGTGTGGCAGATTATCAACTTTCCCATGGCCCCATCCGCGCTTTGGGCTTTGTATTGTTTGGGGTTAGGGAGATTGGCGGCACACCACCGAACTGGGTAACCGAGTTCATTGAGGAATTAACAGAACAGGTTGGTGAGGCTGGAATGGCCCTGGTGGAGGAGTTTTACGCCCACCTTCTCAGACGGTTTAACAATTGAGTAACCCGATTACTGGCCTATCAAACGCGTTAGCTGACTTGACTCATACAGTGAATGCATATATTCATTGTGATAACAATGATGCTTGTTAGTATTGTTATCACATCAAAGGATGGGTTTAATGATAGATTGGCAATCTCGATACCAGGAGTGGGAAGGTTCTGTCGAAGAACTCGAAGGCCTCATCTCAGAGGTGGCGAAGAGCCTGCCTGTTACTACAAAGGAGACAATGCCAAACGTACGCCTCATTCGGCACTACGTAAGCATCGGCGCTGTAAGCCGGCCGGAACGAAGAGGCAAGGATGCCGTCTATAGTTTCCGTCAAGTGGTTGAGTGCATAGCCGTTCGGATGCTTCTCGCCGACAGGTGGCCGTTATCCAAAATTGCAGAAATGACCGGTGGTGCAAGTGTGCAGGATTTAATGAAGTTCATTCCGCTCGAAAACAACACACCCAATGTGCAACGGAATAGCGCCCAGGCCCTTGTTGAAAAATTCTCGTCACAGATATCACCAAAGAGCACTGCTCGGTCACCTGCCCTTCGCGAGGCGTCGAACGCCACGCACAGGGAATTGGATCTGCAGTCAGACCTTTTCGCCTTCGGGAGCAAGACAGGTGAACCGGAACGGCTTTCCATTATTCGTTTGCAGGTGGCTCCATGGTGTCACGTAGACATTGAAGAAACCGCCCTCGACAGACTGACTACCGAGGATACCAAACGCGCTGGCGACATGCTGCATAAGCTTTTGCGCCGAGAGAAAATGAAAAAAGGAGGACGTAAATGACACAGCCTACGTTGCTGATGACAGCACGGAAGTCGGCATTACTCGACGACCACGACAACACTCTCGATTTACTAGTACAAGTACAGGCGCCTGACTTGCCAGAAAATGAGCTTCAGGTAAGACCACCGATGAATGTTTCGTTTGTATTGGACCGGTCCGGATCAATGAACGGGCGCCCTCTGGAGGAGGCTAAACGGTGTGCCTGTTCCATGATAGACGGATTGACAAGAAATGATCGCGCATCTGTCATTGCTTATGACGGCGACGTTGATACCGTTATTGCGGCGCGTCAGGTAACGGACCCACAGCTGTTCCATCGCCAGATCGAGGCGATTGAAAGTCGCGGTCAGACAAATTTACATGGCGGCTGGTTGAAGGGTGCAGGGGAAGTCTCAGACGGGCTTGATACTGGTCAGGTTGCGAGAGTGATCCTCCTCTCGGACGGCATGGCAAACGTCGGATTGAGGGATCCATTCGCAATTGCTGAGCAGTGCCGTGAGATGGCAAGCGCTGGCGTCAGCACATCGACCTACGGGATCGCCCGTCAATTCAATGAAGAACTTATGGTGGAAATGGCTCAGGCCGGAGGGGGTAACCACTATTTTGGAGAATTAGCTGAAGATTTGCTGGAACCTTTTCGCGAAGAATTCTCCCTCCTGCAGGCTCTCTGCGCCCGGTCCGTAAGATTGAACCTGCGTCCGGCAGACGGAATCCGGTTTGAGTTGTTAAATAATTATCGCCGCAATCCGGATGGCACAATAAATCTCCCCGATCTTGCTTACGAAGGTGAAGCGTGGGCCGTCGTACGACTAACCATACCAAAGGCGGCGCTCGAACAACGGGATGTGAATGGAAATGTCACACTGCTCGAAGCCAGTGTTAGCTATAAGAACCTCGATGGGGTCGAACAACACCTCCCGAAGACATGGTTTACGTTACCATTACTTCCCGCCGATGCCTGGCGGGCCGTCGCGGATGATCAGTTAGTTGATCGACGCGCAGGGGAACTTGAGGCCGCAGCATACCAGTTACAAGCTCGTCGAGCTGCACGTGAACACAATTGGGAGGAAGTGGCACGGCTATT
Organism: Candidatus Latescibacterota bacterium; assembly: GCA_018667995.1. Taxonomy (GTDB): domain Bacteria; phylum JAAXHH01; class JAAXHH01; order JAAXHH01; family JABIQT01; genus JABIQT01. The sequence continues at coordinate 1,429 of JABIQT010000930.1, read as the reverse complement.
GAGTGAGGCTAAAGAACGCGCTGAGAACAACCCTTGGATCGCTGAGAGCATCACCGCACTTGAGGAGATGGCAGCACGCCAGGACAACGTAATGTTCATGAAAGAGGCCCTCTATTCCTCATCCAAGATGCATAGTCGGTTAGCCGACAAGTACGAGCTCAGAAATGACAGCGCAGGAATGAGGGAATCCGGAAAAGAAGGGTATTTGAGGCGCAAACGTCGTCAGGGTAAGAGCCAGTTTGGAGATGGAGATAATCCTTCATCTGGTTGACGGAACACTCACACAATATGCAACGTACATTTGTCTGTCCCGTGACCAGATTCACGCCCCAAGTTTTAACTGGCGTGGCGTGCAGTGACTTTTTGACACCCATAAGACTTGAGTTAGCAATCGTGTTAGGAATAAGGGAGAGGACCACATGATCACCCTCTCAGATGCCCAGTGGCTCACAACGGCCATCGCAAGTATGGATTCTGAATACCTTGTCTCCCTTATGCCTCCAAATAGCATGGTCGCAACCCCACCCGACATAGCGCCAGAGAACCACCTCAAGCTGGGAGTGGATGACGTAGAGGAATTGGCGGAGGGATATATTGCTCCATCCAGGGTACACATCGAGGCGCTTTTGGAATTTGGGTCCCATCTGGACGAAAGCGCAGAACTAGTGGTTCATTGTGTGATGGGTATGAGCCGGTCCCCTGCCGCAGTCATGATCCTGATGGCCCAGAAGAACCCTGGAAGGGAAAATAAAATTGCCGACATTATTTTTGAGACCGTCCCGGAGGCACACCCAAACAGGCTGTTGCTGCAACTCGGCGACGAAGCGTTGGGCTGTGATGGCGATTTGGTGCGGGCCGTATACAACGGGGAGCAGTTCGCACCATCGACTGAACCTGAATATATTGGATCGCTTGACGGGTTTCATAGCTTTCCACTTATTTTGTGAGGTGAGCACACAGGAATTACTCTGTCAGAATGTCGGCTCACGTAGCCAGCAGAAAGGTGCGTTCGATCTCATCGTGGGTTCTATCGCGTGATCTGTCCGGCGTAATACTACGCCGGACAGATCGAGAGACAGGTAGCAGTGTTTCATGTGCCCATCCCCTTTAATTCAGGTGCACCAGAAGAATCAAACGGCTCTTGAAGGCGCAGCACCCGTTGGAAGGCCCGCTCAGGGACACTGTTTGGGTCGCCATCGTCGGTTGCGTAGAATCCAATGCGTGGATCATCGATTAGCCCTAGCCAATCTTCACCAATCGCCGAAACTACCTTTGCCGCATAGATGTCGCAGCGTTCATAGTTTATGGCCTTGTTGAGTATATCAAGAACATCATTGTGGCTCGTGGTCGGCAGATCGTTCCAACTTTCTACATCTACACGCTGTCGATAATCGTGCTCGTACCTGACAACGGCACTGAGCATCCATCT
>JABIQT010000734.1 GCA_018667995.1 Candidatus Latescibacterota bacterium | reverse complement strand
GCCAGGCACGCAGCCACAAATTCACCGACACTGTGGCCGATCATGGCTTGAGGTCGTACCCCCCAGGAAAGCCAGAGCTGGGCAAGTGCATATTCTACTGCAAAGATCGCGGGTTGCGCAATGGCGGTCTGCTTTAGCTGTTCCGCGGCCTCTTCATGTCCGGCATCATCCGGAAACAGAACTTCTCGTAGATCCAGACCCAGATGAGGCTGTAGCACTTTGGCGCAGTAGTCCAAATGATGGGCGAATACAGGTTCGTGTTGATACAGATCCTGGGTCATACCAGGGTGCTGTGAACCCTGACCTGGAAACATGAACACCAGGTCAGGATCACGACGTACCTGGTTCCGAGTCATCACCCGTTTGGTGTCAGTAGCTTCGAGCAAGGCCGCGGCCTCTTCCAGGTTCGAGGCTACCAGAACCCGGCGGTGGTTGAACGCCTTACGGCCGGTCTGAAGTGTATAGGCCACATCTTCTAACTCGAGATCAGGTTGTGCTTTCAGGGCAGCAGCGAGCCGGATGGTGACGTCGTCCAGCGCATCGGCGGTTTTGGCTGTCATCACGAGCGCGCAATGGGGACGTCGTGTCGGTTCGGAAGGCACTTCAGGTGCTTCTTCGAGTACGATGTGAGCATTGGTACCACCTACGCCAAAGGAACTGATGCCGGCACGGCGGGGGCCACCTTCCGTTTCCCAGGGCTTCAGGGTGGTATTGATGTAAAACGGACTGTTTTCGATATTGAGTTCAGGGTTCGGTTGTTCAAAATGCAGAGTGGGTGGGATAACACCATTCTTAAACGCCATGGCCACTTTGCAAAGACTGGCTACCCCCGAGGCGATGTCCAAATGACCGATGTTCGTTTTTACCGATCCAAGGCCACAGAAGTTTTTGCGGTCGGTCCCACTTCGGAATGCCTGAGCTAGTCCCGCAAACTCGATGGGATCACCCAGTGGTGTGCCGGTTCCATGTGCTTCTACGTACTGGATCGATTCAGGATCGAAGCCAGCCAGAGTCTGCGCTCGGAGTACCACTTCATTTTGGCCTTCAACACTCGGCGCCGGATAACTGGCTTTGAGCGCACCATCGTTGTTGACTGCCCATCCTTTAATTACTGAATATATACTGTCCCCATCCGCCACCGCGTCCTTGAGACGCTTGAGCGCCACTACACCCACACCGTTACCGAAGACCGTGCCACGAGCACGAGAATCGAATGCTCGGCAGTGACCGTCGGCCGAAGCGATGCTGCCTTCCTGATACAGATATCCCTTGTACTGGGGAAAACGGATGGATACGCCGCCAGCCAGCGCCATGTCGCACTGATGACCGACGAGGCTCTGACACGCCTGGGCAATGGCTACCAGTGAGGTGGAACAGGCCGTCTGTACCGTGATGCTCGGACCGCGGAGATTGAGTTTGAAAGATATTCGGGTAGCCAGGTAGTCCTTGTCATTACCGATTTCGGTCTGAAGAGAATCTACCTGAAACGAATTCCCCAGTCCGTTTCCGAACTGTGGATTGGAGTACAGAGTATTGATCAAATAGGTGTTCATGTAGCAACCGGCATAGACACCAACAGATCCCGGATAAACATCAGGATTGCAGCCGGCATCTTCCAACGCATGCCAGGCGCACTCTAGAAAAACCCTGTGCTGAGGATCCATATATTCCGCTTCTTTCGGAGATATACCGAAAAATGTAGTATCGAAGCAATCGGCGTCTTTGAGAGGGGAACAGACCTTAATAAAATCCGGATTGTCTTTTAGGGCAGGATTTTCTTCCTCGGCCTGCCGTACCTGTTCTTCCGTAAGCGGAGAGACACTTTCTACGCCGTTGACGAGATTGCTCCAGAATTCATCGACGTTGTCCGCACCGGGGAAACGACCGGAAAGGCCCACGATAGCGATCCCTTCCAGTGCATCCTCTCCATCTGACCCACCGTCTGCACTGAACCCACGGCTTTGGCGGGCCAGCGATGCCAGTTGCTCGGCCTGCTTCCGCTGCTCATCGCCTGCTTCACCACGGTCAACATTCTGCTCCAGATGCTTGCTCAAAGTATCAATCGTGGGAAAGCGAAATAGATCGGTGAGCGTGAGTTTCAATCCCAGTTTTTGTTCTATCTTCTGATGAATATAGACGATCTGCAATGATTTGCCGCCCAGATCTGCAAACGCATCATCGAGTCCTATTTCTTCCACTCCCAGTACTTCAGCCCATATGGCCGCCAATCCTTTTTCCAGATCGGTACGGGGTTCTACATATGCCTGCTGTAGGTCCGGTCGTGGGTGCCGTTGGGCATCCAGATTCGCCTGTAAGAGCGTCGGATCTCCCATATCTGCAGCAAAACCTGCCAGGGCGGTTGCTCTTGCAAGGCTGATGGTCGAAGGACTATCTGTGCCGGCCGTGGTTTGCGATGTGGGGTCAATGGCCCTGTCCGTCATATCCGCAAAGGATGGTAGATTCAGGATGTGCTCGACCGTTAGTAAAAACCGTAACGCACCGTTCTGCTCTTCTTTATGATCGCTTCCGATACGTTCTAAGAAGGCGAGGGCAGGTTGATTCCGTTCGGTTTTCCTGAATGTCAGATGTACCCGGTCGAGGTTTCGTGTTTGGGCAATTTGAGCCAAATGCTTTATGATCGCATCCTCCACACCCCGTCCGAGGACCCGGCAACTAAGCAGGAATGTATCTACCACCAACGCGGCTTCCCGTGTTTCAAACAGCGCGGCGCCGACCAGACCATAGTCACCGAACCGGTCTGCCACCTCCACCGACAGACAATCGGCATCCTGTTGCCGGCAGAATGTCTCAATGTCACTTTCACTGCGACGGATGGTCGTGAGGTTGAATTGATTGGTGCGCTGGGTAAGCTGGGCGATTCTCGGTAGCTGATCGGGCTGGACATCGTTGATATTGATTTGTAGCTCCAGCCCGTCTATAAAGTCTTTAAATGAAGGCGTTTCCATCTGGAGGTGTTCTCGTTGGAGGTTCTGCTGATAAAACACTGTCCGCTTCCGATCCTCATCGGTAACTGGAAGACGGTCAAACGCCCAGGTATGTTCGAGAAAGCGGGGAATGCTGTCGGACTCCACGGGAAGCTG
>JABIQT010000595.1 GCA_018667995.1 Candidatus Latescibacterota bacterium | reverse complement strand
TCCAGCTCACGCGGCTTTTTCTTCCAGTGGGCAATACCCCTTGGATCCTGATTCTCCCTTAGAAGCTTGATAACCTGCGCTACGGTCATAGTCTTGCACCCCTTTATAAAATGCCACGGTTCTGGCCCGGAGATGACAAAGTGGGGCCGATACTTTCTTCCAGTACAATTCCCTGATCTTTGCACGAACCGATGACCATCAGCCGTCATTAGGCGATTGTATATTGTTTCACGATATCCTGGTTGAAATTCAGTCCGAGTCCGTGCCTCTGTGGCACGAGTAATTCACCGTCACGGATCTCAGGTGTTTCTTCAAACAGCGGTAGCGTCCAGGGCATGTATTCGGTGGTTAAGCCATTAGGAATCCCTGCAACGAGATGGACGTGTATCTCAGGTATCAGATGGCTGACCACTGGAAGATTAAACGCCTCTGCCATGTGGGCGACCTTCAGCCACTGTGTGATGCCTCCTACGCGCAAGAGATCGATCATCACGACGTCCGTGCAACCAGCATTCATCATATGCTGAAAGGGGCGAATTCCATAGACATACTCACCTGCGGCAATTGGCGTATCAATGGCAGAGCGCACGTAAGCCATGCCCTGGTAGTCGTCGTGTGCGACCACATCCTCCAACCAGGTCAGCCCGAACGGCTTGAGCCGATGACCAATAGATATGGCTTGGTGAGTTTGCCATAACTGATTGATATCGCACATCAGATCAATATCATCACCTACCGTCTTGCGTATAACCGAGATCCGATTCAACTCTGAGGAGACAGTCGAACTCCCTCCCAGTTGCGTTTTCATCTGAGTAAAACCCGCATCGACCAGATCGGTACTGATCCCCGCAAGTAAATCGACAGGTGTCGTCCGCATCAGGGCTCCACTGGCATAAGTCGGCACACGATCCCTATATCCTCCAATCAGCGAACACACTGACTGCCCGAACGCTTTGCCTTTGATATCCCACAGAGCGGTATCAATGGCCGACAGAGCCAGGGTATAGATCCCACCTGGACCGGAGAAACCTGCTTTTCGCTTCAAGAGGTCGGCTATTGCTTCGACCTCCAGCGGACTCTCACCGATAATTAACGCGGCGAGTGCCTCAACGGCTTGTCTCAGTCCAGGGGATAGCGGACCGCCAAAACCCGTGAGTCCAAGACCGGTAAGCCCCTCATCCGTGGCGAGCTCCACGGTCACGAATTCTCTAGTGGCGTTCTCCCTGGGAACCAGTGGGGAGAGGGTGTTGTCAATTGGTACACTGAGCAGCCGCGCATGAGCACCGGAAATCTTCATAGGGCCCCCTGAATCTATCGTGTATTGGGTCGGCGGTTCTGTAGGTACAGGTACTGCACAGACCGCCATGAATACATGGCACCACGACTTGCTGAGACGTAAATACCTTCAGGCTGCAGGCCGACAATGATCTATCAGACCAGATTCAACTGCCACGACACGCCGAAACGATCATTGACCCAGGTGAACTTCGTGCTGAACCCGTAGTTGTCGGGCGGCATCAGCACCGATCCGGCATCTGATAGCGATTTGAAGGCGCCATCTAATTCCGATTCCGACTCGCATTCTACAAAGAATGAGATGGCAGGTGTGAAACCAAAATCATGTCCGGTCGGTGAATCGATGCACCTTATGTCCTGTCCCGCGACCGTAAAGTCGGCTACCATTACCGAGCCCTCTGTGCCCGGTGCATCAGGGCCATAGCGTACGATATTCACAACTTCAGAGTCGTTGAAGAGAGAAACATAGAAGTTCATTGCCTCTTCTGCTGCTCCCTCGAACATTAGAAACGGCGTGATCGTGCGTGCCATGGTTGCTCCTTGGTGTGAATGGGGGCGCTCCGATGACGCCCATCTGGCGAATTGGTAAATACATTTGCGATGGCAGGCCCTGCAGGAGTTCGTCGGACCAGCTGTTTCTATGTATTTCCCAAATTTCTACAATCGCTGAGTAGAAATTCGATCCGGCTAGGACTCTTGGCCGCCGACCATCAGAGTCACGAAC
>JABIQT010000744.1 GCA_018667995.1 Candidatus Latescibacterota bacterium | reverse complement strand
TGAGGCGCTATCAATGGTTGAATTACTGAGTGGTCAAGTTGATATCGTAGAATTGGGCACGCCACTGATCCTGCGTGAGGGGGTCTCGGCTATCGATTCAGTGAAAACGCGTTTTCCGGATCAGGTCGTACTGGCTGATTTCAAGATTATGGACGCCGGAGCATATGAGGCGTCTATAGCCTTTGGGGCGGGGGCGGATATCGTGACTGTACTGGGTGCTGCCCACGATGAGACCATTAGTGGCACAGTACGCGAGGCCCGGAAGTCTGGTCGTGAGGTGATGGTCGATCTTATGGCAGTCCGAGACAAAGTCACACGGTCGCAGGAAGTTCAGAAAATTGGGGCCGACTATGTCTGTGTGCATACAGCCACTGACCGTGAGGGGCAAAACTCTCTATCGGATCTGGGTGCGATTCGAGAGACTGCCCCAACCGCCAGGATCGCTATCGCAGGTGGTATTGGGCCGGATCTAGTTCACGCATGTGCTCCATATGTTCCTGAGATTGTGATCGTAGGCAGTTTCATAACAGGGCATGCAGACCCCGCGAGAGCTGTCCAAGAGATTCGCGCCCGGTTCAATCGGGAGCCGGATACACGAGCGATCGGACTATCATGAAAAGACACTTAGACGCCATGATTAGTGAACTCAATCGCACTCTGTCTGGTTTGGATGAAGCGGCCATTGGTCGGATTCTGGATACCCTCATGTCCGGACGCCGGATTTTTACTGCAGGAGCGGGCAGGTCAGGGCTGATGATGCGGAGCTTTGCCATGAGATTGATGCATCTGGGGCTCAATGTGTCGGTCGTGGGCGAGACGGTTACACCGGCAATAGGCGAGCACGATGTCTTGCTGATCGGCTCAGGATCGGGTGCTACGGCCAGCCTGCTCAGCCACGCTAAACGAGCACGAGAGATCGGCGCCGTCATATGTCTGATCACTGTTTGTAGGAGCTCCCCCATTGGATCTCTGGCGGACATGATACTGGAAATCCCCGCGCCATCGCCCAAGATAGACGCCGCGACAGAGAAAGACTCGATCCAGCCCATGGGGGCACTGTTCGAACAATGCCTGTTGTTGACACTGGATGCGCTCATTCTCGAGATCATGAATAGGACGGGCCGCGATTCCGCCGACATGTTCACGCTACACGCGAATCTTGAATAGGATCATTCAAACTGCCATGAAAGACGAAGTTTGTAGAAATGCTGCTGGATTTGATTCCAGATTTGCCACATGTGATATGCTTGGACTGAACCTGACCCACCCCCGTTTTGTCCTGGATCACATCGACTTGGGGAAGCGACAGGATGATACCTGTCGTGGTGACTTCGTTAAGTTCAAGGAATGGGGCATGCGTCTGGTGATGTGCAAGGGGGGACCGGTTATCTATGATGACAACTTTGCGGCTCTTTGGCCGGAGCAGAGCGAATACAGACCTGGGCGTGAATCTCCCGAGCGCATGTACCACTCATCATCCTTCAAGCATCCTACCCAGGTAGTACTTGCACTGTTGGACCGTTTTCTGTGCGATGTAGAGGCTAATAAGGATGTCGTTATCCTCATTCGTACAAAATCTGACCTGGACGATTTATTGGCGAACCCAGACCGGGTAGGCCTGTTAATGGGAGCCAATCGGTCTGACTGGTTTGGGGATGCCCCCGGGATTTTGAGGATGTTCGCCAGATTGGGGCTCCGTATGGTCACCATTAGCATGTCCGGGCGTGATCTGGGCTACGACGGGCACGATGAGCTTCGCTCCGGTGGGCGTCTTACGGAGTTTGGGGTTCGGGTAATAGGAGAGATGAATCGATGTGGTATCCTGGTCGACATTGCACATACAAACGAGATATGTGCCATGGACGCCATCGAAGTATCCTCAAAGCCCGTCATCGATTCCCATTCTATTCCGAAACACTTTGATAGCAGTAGCCGAAGCACATCAGACTCAGTAATGAGGGCTCTGGTCAATACGGGAGGTCTTCTGGGTGTGATGCCGCCCATTTCACGACCTGCGGGCGATGCCCCCTATGGATGCGTATCGGACGACGATATGACTCGAACCCTTGAGATCATCAAGTATGCGGTGGACGTCATGGGTATCGATGGCGTGGGCATCGGCACGCATTTCAATACGGCCTGCCTGCCGTGGTTAACCGAGGGACTGACGGAATCCGGATACTCTGAATCTGATATTGCAGCCGTTCTAGGAGGTAACTATATCAGAATTCTGAAAGAAGTACTCCCCGATACAGCGGGGCCCTGCGATGACGGATGATGGAGCCGGTTTCCTGCCTGGCCTGGAGGAGGCATATGATCTTACTATCGATCAGATTAATGACTTCCGAGAACTCGGTTTTATCCATCTTCCAGGGGTGTTGAGTACACGGGAAGTAGAGGTCTATAGAGAGGTAATCCACGAGGCGGCCCACGCGCATTTTGGCGAAGTTGTGGCGATGGCAGATCGACCCGCGGACGATTTTTCCAGGGTGTTCCTCCAGGCCTTCAATCTACGCGAGACCGATCCCCGGGCTGCCAGATTCATTCTCGCTCGGAGATTCGGAAAGATAGTCGCGGAGTTGATGGGCGTTGATGGCGTGCGCATTTACTACGATAAACCCATGTTCAAGGAACCAGATAGTCGCATCACTCCCTGGCATCAGGATGGACCCCATTGGCCACTATACGGCGACAATGTGTTGACGCTGTGGATTCCCCTCGTTGATATCACGAACGATATGGGACCGCTCAGCTTTGCGGCACGGACGCACCGTAAGAAAGGATTTGGCCCCAGGGGCATTCACGACGATTCCCAGCAGTACTATGAGAGATATATTGACGAACATGCCATAGAGGTTTTCAAGCCATCCTTGAAAGCTGGTGAAGCGTCGCTTCACAACCACTGGGTCCTTCATTCAGCAGGCCGCAACACAACCAACCGGATGAGGGAAGTCATGGGTATTACCTACTATGAGGATGGTATGCATATCGACGATTCAGCTTGCGACGAAACTGCGCGTCCAGTAATTGATGAAACGCTAGGCAGTCGGAAACCAGGCGAACGGGCTGACAGCAATAGAAATCAGGTGGTATATCGCACTTCGCCTGATCGTGAATTGAGCAATTGAACGCTATAAATGTAGTTTCCTACTTCTCTATGGATCCTATGATGACTTTTCTGCTATGATTTGACACGGATAACGGAGTTCACGGTTGTGTCCTTTTCGCGATCGATAAAGATCCTGATTGCATCTGCCGCTGGCTTGGCTTTCACACACGATGTGCCCACGGTATTGGCCCAGACGGTCACATATTCTCGCCATGTGGCACCCATATTTCAGGAAAAATGCGAGTCCTGTCATCGAGAGGGGGCCATGGGACCCATGTCGTTGGTGGGTTATGACGAGGTCCGTCCATGGGCCCGAGCCATCAATCGCGTTGTGTTATCGGGTGAAATGCCTCCCTGGCATATCGACAAGAGTGTGGGCATTCAGGATTTCAGCAATGACAGATCCATGACCGATACGCAGATCGAGACTGTATTGCGGTGGGTAGCCGAAGGCGCCCCAAGGGGTAACCCGGAAGACATGCCCGCTCCCAGGACATGGAGCAAGGGGGATGTATGGCTCTTTGCAGAATCGCTAGGTCCTCCTGACCTCGTAATTACATCTCCGGTTTATACCATGCCGACCAGTGGGGCTGATGTCTGGTATCGTCCAATTACGGAGACTGGCATCACTCGCGAGAGATGGGTGCGAGCTATAGAGATTCGGCCTTCAACGCGTTCCGGTAGACGGATAACACACCATGCGATCGCAAAACTTCAGCAGGATGAAGCGACTCCGACCCAACGTACCAATAGTATCGAAGGCGTCGATGCGGGGCTCTTTATGGAGTGGGCAGTTGGCAAACAGGGCGAGATGATGCGGGCCGACACGGGGAAACTCATGCGCCCAGATTCGCAGATCCTCTGGGATATCCATCATCACGCGGTCGGTGAGGAGATTGAGACAGCGATTGAACTGGCCATTTACTTTTACCCGGATGGCGTGGTACCAAGGTTCAGGCAGCATCTTGGCCTATTCAACGTGATAAGCGGTGATCCGCGAAACCTGGATATCCCGCCCAGGACTATTACCAGAAATCAAGGGCATCATGTGATGCAGCGGGCCGGCAGAATCGAGAACTTTCAGCCCCATATGCATCTCAGAGGTAAGGCCATGTCCATGGAAGCGATATTGCCGGATGGGACAGTCCGTCTTCTGAGCCACGTGAATAACTTTCAGTTCAATTGGCACAATAACTACATTTATGCCGACCACGTAGCCCCGCTGCTACCGGCTGGTACCACTTTGCGTTTCACAGCCTGGCACGACAACACCGTTGCCAATCGTGACAATCCTGATGCGGATCAGTGGGTGGGGTGGGGCGACCGAACGATAGATGAGATGGCACATGCCTGGGTTAATATCACCTATATGAAGGATGAGGATTATCAGGCTGCGATAGCAGAGCGGTCACGGGGACGTTCTCTGGAGACATTACAGGAATAGGAGAAAGCATGGTAACTGATCTGGACATCTATTTATTCGATCTCAGGGGTTTCTTAAAACTGGAGGGGGCGCTTTCTGCAAACGAGGTCGCCGCCTTGAACGGCAGTCTGGACGCGATACCAACAATGACACCTGGCGAATGGTATGGATACGTCCATGCGCACCAGTACGGAACCACGGACGGATTGAACTATCAGCAGATTTACGAAGCCGGAACCCCATTCGAGGCTCTAATCGATCACCCATCCTGGATCGATAAGGTAAGACACTTCATCGGGGGTGAAGGTACCTTCGACTATAACCACGGTGCACTCTTCATAGACGAAAACTTCGCGAACTTCCGACAGCAGGGAGAAGCCATCGGCATTCACTCTGGCGGTTTCGCAGGTGCGAAGCGTAATCAATATCGCTACTTGAACGGAAGGTTTATGTGCGGCCAGGTAAATATCCTAATCGCTCTGACCGATATCGGACCGGGCGACGGAGGCACCATGGTCATCCCTGGCAGTCACAAGTCAAATTTCGAGCATCCCGATGTGCTCAAGCATCGGATGGCCGCCGGTGCGTCGGTCGACGGAATCGAGGGGGCAGAGGAAGTGTACATGAATGCCGGGGATGCGCTACTGTTCGTCGACACGCTGTCCCATGGGTCAGCCAGGAGGACCAACGAGGCGACACGGCGGGTTGTCATTTACCGATACGGACCTTCCTATGGGATTTTTCGGTTTGGCTACGAACCGTCCCCTGCATTGCTGGAGCGACTGACTCCGGAGCGCCGGCAGATCGTTCAGCCCATGGAATTGCTGGATAGAACACCTAATTTAAAAGATTAGCCAATACTGGTAACCCTTTGGTATCGTATGTGTTATGTATTGTGCTTAATGTGGCTGTGCAACCCCAGTACGGTGACTCATTGCCATGCGCTGAGCTCGCC
>JABIQT010000928.1 GCA_018667995.1 Candidatus Latescibacterota bacterium | reverse complement strand
GATTTTCGTGTATCATCGGCGTCACATCCGGGGTCCATCATGGCCCATTTTCGATGCTCATTGGACCAGACTTCGGCTACGCAATGGGCTGTCGTGATGCACACTCTTGCCTGCAGTCCGAGCGAGAGGCAACACTGCACGTATGTACTTGCATAATGGGTGCACATGCCCAGTGACATCTTCCTGCTAGCCAGTTCGAGTACGACGTTAGCGTCCCATGGCGGAACGAAATCCAGCTCCCCTCTACTCCAACCATCCTCCCACTGATCCCTGATCCACCGTTTCAGCCTCATGAAGACTTCCCATTCGGACTTGGCGCCTTCCACTACCTTGTCAAGTTCCCACCGCTCCCTCAGTATTTTCAGTCTTGGTTCGTCCTCCAGTTGGAACGCAAAGGGGTGACTGGATATGACCAATTCGGGATTATTCGACTCGATCACGTTGAGGTAGCGATTGGCCTTCTTTGATACATCACCGCTGATCTCTAGATCGACGCCCCGCAGCACGGGCGTGGCGTCTCCCCGGGCTGTGGTCAGAGTCGCGCACCATTGGATAAACCGGTGACTCTTGGGTACGCAAACTGGCCCGGAGTTGTCCTGCCAGGGCTCCCAGGTATCAGGATTGTACGATGGAGTGGCCCCACTTCGCCACTGCATCACAATGCCGGTACCGCGGGGTCGCGTCATATTGGGTTTCAGGCAGGCGCTTTTGATCAGAACACGATCCGCAATCTCTTGGTCGCTGGCCACTGAGGCCATATCCATAACCGGTGACGTGATGACGCCAGAGTTTGGATGCCGCAGCAGATTCAGCCGCGCTACATACTCACCTGTGCAGAAATCATTGGCTCCGAGACGTTCCGGGGTCCACGTATGGCCGCCATCGATCGACTTATCACTCCGCCCCATACATCGCATAGTATCGATAAATAGACGCCAGCCACTACCTCCGCCATCAGAGATTATGATCTTGTTTAGACCGGCTTTCAAGGCTTTCGGAGGGATTTGAATTACCTCCCACCCCATCGACCAGTAGGCGTCGATATCGCCCTGAAAGGATTGATTCTCCTTGCTGTAGCTATGGGAGATTGTCGTTCTGTTTATTTGAATCTGTAGTGTGTTTTCGGATCCTTCGGAGGGATTTGTCGTAACGGGTTCGATTCTGAGGACCAGCTCTGCCTCTTTGGCATCAGCCACACCAAGCATCAGTGACTTCCGGGCCTTAGTATTGCCGTGAATGAGCTCGAATGTCCGACTAGTGATGGAGCCGATGTCATCCGCAACCAAGAGGTGTGACTTGAGGCGGACCCTACCGTTCACCATCTCTAAACTGTTGTCATATGTGCAACGGTCCATAGCCGTTGTCTCGGAAAATGTGCGTACTGCCATGAATCGCCTTTCCCGCCAACGTACGTCAGTCAGTCCTCAAAACGTACGAATATATCAGTACCTGATTGATGAATGTCGAATCTTTCCACACAGATATCCCGGTGCATATCAGAGGCTCCGGTTTTCACATTGAATCGCCATCCGTGTAGAGGGCAAGAGACGAAGTCATCTCTCAGCCAACCTTCTCCGAGCGAGGCGCCCACATGGACGCAGGTATCAGAAATGGCGTGAAACTCGCCGTCTACATTGAAGACCGCAATTCGAATGCCCTCGGCTATCACCGTCGCACCCTCACCCGGGTCGATATCGTAGGCCTTCGCCACTTTTATGGATCTTGGCATGGTACACATGTCGCAACAACAGCACGCGTTAACGTACCGGTCGGGCCTCAGGGTGATCAGTACTGTATCCGAGTTGATACAAGGGGATAGTATTCAGGGGGATCTATCGTCCACTGATCTAATTATGGCATTTTGAAATCGGCAATGCAAGACAAATATATGCCCAGACAAGTCATTATTTTCACGACGAGGAAAACGCTTGTTTGGAGTGTCGTAACTAAATATAGAAGTACATATTATTATTGACATAGCCGATGTGGATTCTAAATTGATCTACTAGGTCCGTTAATGATTTTTCTCTAGAATCATCTGCAAATATCGCGAAGGCTGTGCGACGAGTCTCATGTAAGTCTGATCTGTGCTTGGACAGGAGCTGTAATGAGTGAAGCAACGGCGTCGGGCGCAATCCCTGAGAAAAAACCCTTTCGCTTGAGTCAGACTGTAGCGGTTCAGGCCATGATTTTTGGCTTGGTTCTCATCTTCGGTCTCACTATCGCCCCGGCCGCCATCTGGCAGGGGACGCAATCTCTTCACATTGCCCTCGAGTTTATTGCAGCGCTTTTGGCGCTTGTGGTAGCTCTTGGTGGGATCGTGCGATACATAGCCCTCGGCGAGAGATTGGTGCTGCTGTTCGGTTTGAGCTTTCTGGGAGCGGGCCTTACTGATCTACTCAACGCATCTATTTCGCTTGATGTGATTGCTACAGGAGGAGGCACCGATCCGACCACTTGGACAGCAGGCCGGTTGACACACGGTGTTCTGTTGCTGGCAAGTCTGGTTGTAGGGCAGTACGCTCCCAAAGCAAAACGAATCAACGCCGAACTGATCCTTGCTTTGATCGTAACAATTATAATCACGGCCATAACCACCACGGCCTTGTCGGCTTACTCCTCGGAAGAAATCTCCGCATCATTACCAACCATTCGTGTCATTGCCGGATGGACCTTGATTACATTTTTCCTCTGGAGTGCTTGGGGATATCTACAGCTACACGTTAAGAGCCGATCGGCCTTTCTCGATTGGGCCGCTGGCGCGCTTGTCATATTCGGTGTGTCGCAGATGTATGCGGCGTTATTCGCCGACTGGAGCGAAAGTACGGTTTTCATTCCGCGGGTGCTGAAGGTTTTCGGATATGTGGTTGCGCTGACCGGACTCTATATGGAGAATCTATCGCTATTTAAGGAAACAGAACGGCAACGTGATGAGCTGGACGAGCAAAATCAAGACTTGGAGCGTACAAATACGCAGCTTGGAACGCTGCTTGACGTAAGTCATCAGATAGCGGAGACGCGGGAAGTGGATCCGCTGCCACAGCTCATACTGGATAACGCCGCCAATCTCATGCCTCAGACAGAAACCGGCATTATGTTTCTGTACGATTCGGGCTCCGAGGTGTTGGTTCCTAAGGCCGTTCACGGTTTCGACTTTGCCCTGATTGGCCCCATGCGGGTAAAGCCGGAGGAGTCAATTTTTGGACGTGTCTATGCGACGGGCGAACCCTATATCTGCAGGTCTTCAGGAGAGTTGTCCGGAGAGTTGGACAACCTGAGCTCTGGAAACAAGAAGTGGTTGGATAAAGCCTCTGAAGGCAAGCCGACGGCGCACGAGGCAGTCTGTGCTCCCTTGACGGACCACGGCGAGATGATCGGTGTGCTGTTGCTCACGAACTACACCAAAGACTCGCCTCTAACCGAAAATCAGATTTCGTTCTTTCAGACTATGTGCAATCAAGTGGCCGGCGCCTTCAGGAATGCCCAGCTCTACAAAGAAGTCCGTGAATACGCCAATCAGCTACGCAATAAGAACCAGGAATTATCCAGTTTTGTCTACTCTGCCTCCCACGACCTTAGGTCGCCGCTCGTGTCCTTGCACGGATTGATGGCTATGTTTACCAAGTCTATTGGCCCCAAGTTGGATGACCGGGGCAGACGGTATATAACAAGACTTGAAGCTAACGTCAGTCAGATGGAAGAGTTAATAGACGGACTTCTCGAGCTGTCGCGCATCGGTCGGGAAGAAGTGAAAATGTCAGAAGTAGACCTGGACAAGACACTTCGGGAAATTGGAGAGCAACTACAGCCACAACTAGAGGCGAACAATATTGAGCTCGACATCCATCCACTGCCTATGATTGTGGCTCCACTGGTTCATATTCGTCAGATATATAGCAATCTGCTTAGCAATGCCGTGAAGTTCATGGGCGATTCAGAAGAAAGACGGATAGAAGTCGGTGGATCTGAGTTCGGTGGTGTGGTGCATCTGTATGTTCAGGACAGCGGTATCGGTATTGATGAAGCCTATCACGAAAAAGTCTTTGTTATATTTCAGAGGCTGAAAGAACTAGGCGAGGTCAAGGGAACGGGAGTCGGTCTAGCCATCGTTAAGAAGATAATAGATAACCTTTCCGGTACAATCGTTTGTTGAATCGGACAAAGGCAAGGGGTCAAAATTCCTGATTACACTGCCGGTCAGGGATATGGCTGAGTTCGCGGAAGAGGATGGCGTGGTCGCGCCACAAGCGGATTAGGACCGTAGACCCCGATACAATCGGCATGTGACGCCTGGAGGCGAAAGATGAGTAACAATCCCGTACCGATCTTGCTCGTAGAAGACAACGAAGATCACGCAGAAATCACCATCTTCACTCTAGAAGAGAACAGTGTTGAAAACCGCATAATCTGGGTCGACGACGGTGCCAAAGCAATCGACTGTCTTTTCCATCAGGGTGATTATTCTGATGCGGAAGAATATCCGACGCCGGGACTTATCCTTCTGGATCTAAAGCTACCCAAATTTGATGGCCTGGAGGTCTTGGAACGCATAAAAGCCGATCCGGATCTTCGCCGGATTCCGGTCGTGATGTTGACGACCTCAAACCGGGAAGAAGAGATTCTCAGAAGCTACGATCTGGGTGTGAATAGCTACGTCACTAAGCCCGTCCAGTTCGAAGAATTAACCGAAAAGCTCACACATATCGTGGATTTCTGGATGTCTACCAATACCCCTCCGCCACGCCGATAGAAGGAGAATCTTCACTTGTCAGAGCAGCTTCAGGATGACTCGGGAATCCACGTTCTACTGGTGGACGATAATGAAGATCAGGCATTCATTGCCATTGAGACGCTTTCTCAGGACGGTCGGATTGAGGTTACCGATGTAATCTCAGGTCAGGCTTGTCTCGATAAGCTGGATGAGAACACCTATGATCTGGTAATCCTGGACTACAGCATGCCGCAGATGACGGGCATGGAAGTGCTTAGGAAGATGCGGTCTTCTGGGATTGACGTGCCAGTCATCATGGTTACGGGATATGGTGATGAGCGTGTAGCCGTCGATGCCATGAAACTTGGGG
>JABIQT010001056.1 GCA_018667995.1 Candidatus Latescibacterota bacterium | reverse complement strand
TCTCTCATGCGGAAATGCTTGGCTCAACACTTTATCAACGTACGGGAGAACCAGTATATGTGACTCTCAGTGAAAAGGGAATCCTGGTCGTCACGGAAGAAGGCACATCCCATTTGCCCGCTGTTCAGATAACCGGAGAGATCGATCCCGTGGGAGCGGGTGACAGCACGGCGGCTGGAATTACGGCGGCCCTCTGTGCTGGTGCTGAATCGGTCGAGGCAGCCGTGCTAGGCAATCGAGTAGCCGCTATTGTGGTCAAGCAACTGGGCACAACAGGTACGGCCACTCCCCAACAGATATTGCAGCAACGAATATAGGAGTGATACTTGGATGAACTGCTGGATATCGTAGATGAGTCGGACCAAACCACCGGCCAGACAAAATCTAAAAAAGATATCCACAGGGACGGTGATTACCATCGGGCCGCCCACATGTGGATATACAACGACCTCGGTGAAATCCTGTTTCAGCTGCGTTCGCATACAAAAGATCTGTATCCCGGACTGTGGGACATTACAGGCGGCCATGTGGGAGCCGGTGAGACCTACTTGGGGGCAGCCGTACGCGAATTGCAGGAAGAACTGGGAATAGCCGCTTCTCCCACAGATCTGGAATTGCTCTTCAACCAGAGGGATCCGGTCGTCCAACGAGAATTCCAACAAGTATTTCTTTTGGGGTACAACGGGGGCATTCAGACTTTGCGGTTGCAGGCAGAAGAGGTACTTGATGCCAGATTTTTCACTGTTCAGGAACTAAGAGATCAAGTCGCAGACAAAGACCGGCGCAGGATATTCTGCCCGGTACCTAAATACTATCTGAATGTGATCAACATGATCGAGCAGCGCCTCTGAAATCAGCGTTTAGGCGCGGTGACATCGTTGGCGTCTTCTGGATCACTTACCATCCATATGCCCCGTTCGAGCACGTACCCATCCTCTCTCTCGGCTTCATCAAGTACAGTTTCGAAAGATTCAACAGGTATTAACCCCAAGATCGCTACAGGCACGTACCGTTCATTAATTCGATTTTGCTCCAAGAATTTCCGGTACCAGTTTGGCGGTTGTTCGTACGACAGTAGCATCAAAGGTTGTTCTGGATCGCTCAGACCACGCCAGAAGCCAAGATGAAACCATGAAAGCCTCAGTTCCCTGACAAAGCCGCCGTGTATGAGACCGGGATTAATTAGGTCAATAGCTCTCTTATAATATCGCCCAAGATCCTCTGCCCGTCCCCCAAGGAACTGAAAGTACATTTCCAAACGCCCTGATTTCAGCAGCCATTCAAAACGACGCTTGCGTCCAAGATCCTTGAACACGTCAAACTCTTCTCCCTCATACCAGCCTCTGTGTGCAAGATGCCGGACAAACTGTCGAAACGGGTCATCGTGGAACACATCGGTTGCAGCGTGCCTTGATTGGGGACGGCTCACATGCGTCTCCCAGTCATGTATGATGCCCTTCAACTGCGGCGCAGAGAGACTGAATTGCGCCAACTTGAGCGAGGGCGCGATCATCTCCTTCTCCCAGTACTCCAGATCAAGGATAGATGGCATCTCCACATCGTTGCCGCGCGGATCCGTGGATTCTTTGTACGTTGAGCTAGATTCATTAGGCTGTGTTATCCCCGTGTACCAAGCCAGGTCTGTACCTTCTAGCCGCGAACTGATGTCACCGCCCCAGTTGTCAAATCGCATGGATTCGGCGATCGAGGAGTCCGACGCGGTCAATGCGCTCCCAGGTGTGACCGACCAGAAGAAATCGAATTTCTCATTAATCATCAGGGAGAGTAGTGAATCCACCTGCCCGGTGCCGCGAATGACATAATCCCATGCGCCCCGAGCGGGTGTGCCCCGAGCGGGTGTGCCCCGAGCGGGTGTGCCCCGAGCGGGTGTGCCTCGGACGGGCATGTCCCGGACGGGCATGTCCCGGGAGGGTTCGCCCAATAGTGCCGAGGATTCCAGGGGGAGTAAATCACCGATTGTAGTTGAGTTTGTAACCACATTAACCCGTTCAGGCAGGCGCTGAATGATCTCAAGGTCATTTGTAGGAAATTGAGGCTCGCGCAAACCCGGTATACGTGCTCTCTCATACGAGTGCTCAGCGTCCCAATCCGAAGGATTCTCTGTTATGGCTTTTAAGAACTGGGCCGTTCTTGTTAGATAGAGCGCTGTGATCTCTGCATCGGGGAGTTCCCTCTGTGGCAAAGATATTGGTGCCGTCGAATTGCTAAGCGCATTGAGAAGACGCCGATCTGCGGCCACCACGAATCCCTTGTCGAGACGATCCCCACGGCCAACTGCTACAACGGCCATGCGTCCAGCATCCGTCAGGGCGAGCATTTCGTCGCCATCCTCCGCTTCCACCTCCTCTGTCATTTCCCGGCGAACAAAGGCGACGGCCGTCAGCGAAGACGGCACCTGGACGATGGCGTATTCTGAACCCCACCTGTTTCCTGGTAGGCGAACTGTGACGGTATCACCTGATGTGGAGATGACGCGGCCCTTCACATCCTCGGTATTCCATGCTACAGAAACAGGATCACGACTGCTCTTATAGTGAAGGACCGGCCTCAAAGCGGACG
>JABIQT010000960.1 GCA_018667995.1 Candidatus Latescibacterota bacterium | reverse complement strand
TATAATCATGAGGGTTATCACGAATCTTTAGATAACATAACCCCGGCAGATATGTACTATGGTCTATATCATCAGATAATGGATCAACGTGCCATGATCAAACAACAAACACTACAACAACCAACGTGCGAAAATCTGACAAGTTATGCCTGAAATTAAACAGGCAATATAATCAAATTGTCTTTCTTAATATTATGCCCAGGCTGCTCTAAATCTTTTGATGACATACAGTTGCCGAATCTGTGGTTCATCCGCCCTGGACCTTGCATGGGACTTGGCACAGGTCCCTTATGGCGACCTTTTCTGCGAATCAAGGGAGACCGCACAAAAACTTCCGTCGCTTGAGTTGACTCTCGCACTCTGTCAAGACTGTGAACTCCTCCAGATAACGCAGGAGGTAGATGTCGAAGAGATCTACCTTGAGTACCTCTACCAGTCATCGGTGACGACCGGACTTGGAAGCTACTATCAACGGCTCACAAAATCTCTCAGTTTAGATCTCGAGTTACGATCATCCGACTTAGTTATCGATGTGGGAAGCAATGACGGGACTGGTTTAAAGCCTTACCGCGATGCTGGTATGCGGGTTCTGGGGATCGAGCCCTCAAAGCGACCCGCCTTAGTATCGATGGATGCGGGGATACCCACGATCAATTCGTTTCTTGACGAGAACTCGGTGAACCAGACTCTAGCGCAGCATGGCGTTGCTCAGTTGGTGTGTGCGAACTACGTTGCGGCGAACGTCCCTAACCCCGTCGCTTTCTTCCAGAACATGCGTGCGATGCTGGCACCCGACGGTGTCATCTCGGTGGTCACTGGGTATCACGCGGATCAGTTCTCGGTCAATATGTTCGATTACATTAATCACGATCACCTCTCGTACTTTTCGGTTACGTCAGCAGTCCGACTAGCTGAGGCCTCTGGTCTACGGCTCACTGGTGCTGAGCGTGTCGAGCACAAAGGGGGATCCATCCATCTACTTTTCCGTACGGCCGAATCAAGAGTCGTCCCCGATGAGTCAATCTCTAAACTCATCCAGCGAGAGAGATGGGTGGGTAACGGGGCCCTTGCCACCTACACTGCCCTTGCTGCCCGAATAGAAATGGCCTCACAAGAGGTGCGCCAACTTCTTGGCGCGACGCCCGACTTGGCCGTCACTGGAGTGGGTGCTTCCATCAGCACCACGCACCTGCTGCATCAGTTCAGGATTGGGTCGAGTATGGCACGCCTGTTCGATGACGATGCAAACAAGATCGGAAGATTCTCGCCGGGATTTGGAATTGAGGTGAGTCCTCTGAAAGACCTTAGACCGGGGAAACGGCAACTGGTTCTTTTGCTCGCTTGGCAGCACAGTGCGGTGCTGTTGAACAGAATGCAGAGCGTTGGGTTTACTGGAAGTGTGATCGTTCCACTACCGAATCCACATATAGTCCACCTTGGATAGGCTTGCCGTCTCCCAGACTGCGGCTGGCGACAAAGACATGGAGGCCAGATGAAAACCTGCAATTCCTGTGATGCGGAACTCGAAGACCTTCTTTACCTAGGTGATCATCCGATTGCGAATCAATTGGTAGGAGAGCCTAATGCGCTCGTAAAGGCCTATCCCATAAAAGTCGGCGGTTGTCCGCACTGTGGCCTTGTACAACTGACTGAACCGATTGATGCGGAACTTTTCTACACCGACTACGCAACTCCTACATCGTGGAAGCGGGAGCCGCATATTGACAAACTCATCTCCGCTCTTAGGCCACTACTTGACCGCGAGGCCCGGATACTTGATGTTGGGTGCAACGACGGACGCTTCCTTCGGCACCTCCTCGCCGATGGGTGGCGGAATATTACTGGTCTAGAACCAACGCGCAATACGTCAGAGGAGGCGATGCGTCAAGGACTTACTGTTCACCAACAGAGTCTTGACTACGAGGTTGCCTGCCAACTAACGCAGGACGCGGGGCTATGGGACTGCGTCTCTCTCCGACAGATTCTTGAACACATCGGTGACCTTCAAGACTTCGGGCGATCCCTAAATCTGCTCCTAGATATGAATGGGATCCTGGTGATCGAAGT
>JABIQT010000289.1 GCA_018667995.1 Candidatus Latescibacterota bacterium | reverse complement strand
CCATACTGGTCAACAAAAAAGCAAAGAATAATAGTAACTGGTTGTTCGGCTCGGTTTTCATGCAGATTGTGTTTCTCGCGTTACTGGTTGTTGTGCTGTCGAAAGTATAAGGGTTGATTAGCATGAACTTCCTCATCTCCGATACTTTCACAGGCAGCCTGGGTCGCCTGACTGGCGATGAGCAGAAGGCCGTGAAAATCACTGTCTTCGATCTACAAAGCAATCCGGCGAATCCGGGGTTGAATTTTCACAAACTAGATCGTGCTCGAGATCGAAAATTCTGGTCAGTCAGAGTAAATCTCGATCTTCGGCTGATCGTCCACAGATCCGATGGAAGCCTTTTGGTCTGTTTTGTTGGGCGACATGATGACGCCTATACCTGGGCGGAACGGCGCAAGTTGGAGCGACATCCACACACGGGAGCGGCACAGTTCGTTGAGGTGCGTGAGACGGTGAAGGAGATCGAAATTCCTCGTTATGTCGAGGTAGAGACTCCGACACCCGAGGCAGAACCGAAGCCGGCTCTGTTCTTGGAACTTGCTGACGAAGAACTACTTCAGTACGGAGTCCCTGAGGAGTGGTTCGAAGATGTGCGTGCCGCCGACGAAGATCGGCTGCTGGGAATTTGTGATCACCTCCCGGCGGAGGCGGCAGAGGCTCTCCTTCAACTGGCGACCGGGAATACACCGGTGGTTACCGCTCCCGTGGGAGTAGAAGAAGACCCTTTCTCTCATCCCGATGCTCAGCGTCGTTTCCGCGTTGTAGAGAATCTGGATCAGTTGGAACTGGCGCTCGATTTCCCGTGGGAGAAATGGACCGTCTTCCTTCATCCCGAGCAGCGCAATGTGGTCGAAAGAGAGTTCCAGGGGCCCGCTCGAGTGGCTGGCTCTGCAGGGACCGGCAAGACGATTGTCGCTCTGCACAGAGCGCGTCATCTGGCCAGGCAACATCCAGAAGCGCGTGTTCTCGTGACCACCTTTGCTTTGCCTCTAGCGAGACGGTTGAGAACGCAACTGCGCAGGCTTGTCGGCCAGGAGTCGGACCTGCTCGATCGTGTTGCTGTTCACGATGTCAACGAACTGGGACTGAAACTGTATGAAGAGATGTTTGGCACACCTCTTCTGGCCCAAGATTCGATGATACGTACCTTGCTGAAGCGCTCTTCCAGTGAAGCACCTGATCATAAGTTCTCGGATAGATTTCTTGAGTCCGAATGGCACGTCGTGGTCGACGACTGGCAGCTTCACAGTTGGGAGGCATACCGAGATGTGCCTCGCTTGGGCAGAAAGAAGCGGTTGGGCGAGAAGCAGCGTGAGCTGCTGTGGGGCATTTTTGAAAGTGTCCAGAAAAAACTGAGGTCTGAAGGTTTGGTGACGATGCCGATGATCTATTCGGCCCTGGAAGAGCATCTCAGGAGCGGAGATTCGGCTCCATACGACTTTGCGGTGATCGATGAAGCTCAGGATGTCAATGTTTCTCAGTTGCGCTTTTTCTCGGCTCTTGCGGGCAGTCAGCCCAATGGACTTTTCTTTGCGGGAGATATGGGGCAGAGAATCTTCCAGACGCCGTTTTCATGGAAGTCTCTTGGAGTCGATGTTCGGGGCCGCTCTCACACTTTGAAGATCAATTACAGGACTTCTCATCAGATCCGGCGACAGGCGGATCGGCTTTTGCCGCCTGGAATCTCCGACGTGGATGGTAACGATCAGGATCGGCGAGGAACGGTATCCGTTTTCAATGGGCCCGAACCTGCGATTCAGGTTTTTGATTCAGAGGAAGCTGAATGCGCAAGTATTGCGAAATGGATCGAGCAACGAATCGAGGAAGGGTGTTTGCCGCATGAGATGGCGATCTTTGTTCGTTCTCAGGATCAGGTGGAACGCGCCCGACTCGCTGCAGATCAGGCGGGGTATCCCATCAGCATCCCGGAGGCTGGCCAAGATCCAGAACCGGACAAGGTGGCGGTGATGCAGATGCACCTGGCCAAGGGACTTGAGTTCAAGAGCGTCATTGTCGCTGCCTGTGACGATGAAATCTTGCCACTCGAGTCGAGACTCCTTACGGCAACTGAAGAATCTGATCTCAAAGAAGTGTATGAGACTGAACGGCAGTTGTTGTATGTCGCTTGCACTCGGGCGAGAGATCATCTTCTCGTTACCGGAGTCAAACCGGCATCCGTATTTCTCGATGATATGTCTGCTGAACTGAGATAGTCACTCTCCACCCAGCATCGACGACAGGGTCTTGGAGTTGGCGTGGTTCAGGGCGTCTTCCCGGGTGACCTCTCCATCCTCGACCAGCTGCTTGAGGTGTTGGTCGAAGGTGATGCAGCCGTCCTTGCGGTGCGTCTCGATCATCGCCGGGAGTTGTGCCCACTTGCCGCTGCGAATCAGATGAGAGGCGGAACTGACGATCCGCATCACCTCCATCGCCGGCCTGCGGCCTTGCCCGTTCGCTTTCGGCACCAGTTTCTGCGCGATGACACCTTGCAGGGTGAAGGAGAGTTGTGAGCAGATCTCCTGGGTTCGCTCCTGGGGGAAAATGTCGACCAGACGAGTGATGGCGCCACGAGTATCGCGGGTATGCATCGTGGTGATCACCAGATGACCGGTCTCGGCGGCCGTGATCGCCAGCGAAGCGGTCTCCGGGTCTCGCACTTCACCGACAAAAAT
>JABIQT010000925.1 GCA_018667995.1 Candidatus Latescibacterota bacterium | reverse complement strand
GTTCGGCGTGGGGTACAGCGAGTGTTTGTTTGATCCCGATGCCGATGTTCGAGACCGTGTTGTCAGAAAGATAGAGCGAGGAATCGAGGTTGGGCGCTCCCTGGGCGCGGACATGATACTCATTCGAACAGGGAGTTTAAACGAACGCGGTTCTTACAATCCGTCACGCAGGAATTACGAAGCCGGGCGTTTTGAACAGTTGGTCGACACCCTGACGCGCGTTGCACACAAGGCCGAAGCCGAAGGGATGACCATCGTCGTAGAAACCCATCTCTTGACGATAATGGGTTCTCCCGAGATCAATGTGCAGGTCGTCGATGCCGTGGGGTCGGATAGAATTCGCGTTGTTATGGACTTCGTAAATCACTTTCAGAATCTGGATCAGGTCTACGCCAGCGAAGAGCGCATCAATCATATTTTCGACGTCATGGGACACATCGCTCCAATAGGCCATTTCAAAGATATCAAGTTTTCTGACGGCTTGGTTCTCCACATTGATGAAGAGGTACCAGGGGAGGGTGAACTTGATCTCGTGGTGGCACTGCGCCGCTGGGAGGACCTACATCCGAACGGGTATATGCTCATTGAGCATCTTCCTGATGACAAAATTCCATTGGCAGCAGCGAACACCAGGAGAATTGCAGCGGAGGCGGGCATCCAGATCCATTGACGAGGACCGCCGCGTTCATGCCATGAAAAACGTCCTGATTCTGTCATATTATTTTCCGCCAATGGGCTTGGGCGGTGTACAGCGCCCCTTGAAGTTCGCAAAGTATCTGCCCCGTTTCTCGTGGCGGCCTATTATCGTCACAGTAAAGGATGTGCGATACCATGGTCATGACGACAGCCTCCTACAAGAATTGCCCTCGGATGCGCTCGTATACAGGACCGGATCGTACGACCCTCTACGCATTTCCCACCGGTTGGAGACGAAGGGAAGCCCTTCCGCCAATCCGGCGTTAGGACGTAGCCTGGCTCGGTGGTTGCTCTTTCCGGATAACCAGGTCGGTTGGGTTCCCTTTGCCGTAAAATGTGCCCTGGATATCGTTCGAGATCATCAGATTGACGCTCTCTTTTCGACCTTTCCGCCGGCCTCGGCGCATCTTGCGGCGTCTATTGTGAAGCGTTCCACAGGTCTTCCCTGGGTGGCTGATTTTCGAGACAGTTGGCTTGGAGGCGAATTCAATCAGCCACCTACTAATTGGCACCACCATCTCATGAAAAGAACCGGTCGCAAACTCGTTCGCACGGCGGATCACTTGGTTTCGGTTACCGATCACATTGCGACGCAACTATCGGAAATGCGAGGAACAGATACCGGTATTTCCGTCATCACTAATGGATATGATCCGGAGGATTTTCAATCTCGCTGTGAGGATAGAGATGATGGCAAATTCGTACTGACCTATTGTGGCTCGATGACACGGGATCGAGATCCGGTACCCTTGTTTCGGGGTTTGCGCCATTTGCTGGATCGCCGCCCAGACTTGGCGGAGCTGATCAGCATCAGACTAATCGGTACGTCGATCGGTCTTGACGTAGCTGGTCTGATCTCCTATTATCGTCTCCATAAAACAGTTTCCGTGATTGGGTATCTTGCACACCGAAAAGCGGTGTCGTTTCTTGCGGAGTCCGATGCCGTAATCCTACTTGTGACCTCGCCTGAAGAGCAGTCAAAATGTGTGCCAACCGGAAAGTTCTATGAGTGTGCGGCCACCGGGTTGCCCATCCTCTGTTTGAGCTCGGATACCGGTTCGCCCTCGTGGATCGTGGAGAACGGTCGGGGCGTTGTCCTGTCACCTGGGGATACTATGGGAATTGGACGGGCCGTCGAGATGATGTATGAGCGGCACTCCGGAGACGATGTGATCGAATTCGATGAGACTCAAATAGCACAATTCAGCAGGCTTGGCCTGACTGAGAAACTCGGACGGATTCTTGATGATGTCAGCACCCGTTGAAAGAAAGGTCGCTGGGCGTGCAGCTCAGAGCTCCACAGGAAAGGCGAATCTCCTCTCGCCAGTCCCGACTTGCGTGCCTGACCTGTCGGTGGTAATCGTAACCTGGAACAGCCGAGAATTCATCAATGAGTGTCTGGATGCCGTCTATTCAGTTGCCAGTAGTCTTCAGATTGAGATTCTGGTAATTGACAACGCATCGTCAGACGGCGGAGCGGATCTTGTTCGGCAACACTATCCCGATGTAAAATTGACCGTGAACGGCGAAAACCTTGGGTGCTCAGCGGCATTCAACCAGGGCCTGCGTGAATCACGAGGCCGGTATGTCCAGATCCTGTGTCCCGATACTATAGCGCAGCCCGGTGCTTTCCAGGAAATGATCACATTCCTTGATGCCCACCCTAACACCGGGGCCGTTGGTCCAAAACTGACCTATCCGGACGGTCGACCGCAACCCTCTTGCCGTACCTTCCCCACCTACACAATTTTCGCCTGGGAATTCCTTGGGGTGAGCCGTCTTCTTCCCCGTCACCCCGTATTTGGTCGATGGCGAATGGGAGATTTCGATCATGCAACTGTTCGAGAGGTCGACCAACCCCGAGGTTCGAGTTTGATGGTTCGTAGAGCGGTGATCGAGCAGGTGGGATTGTGGGATGAGGAACTGGAGATGTTTTTCAATGATGTCGATTGGTGCCGTCGTATGAAGGACTATGGATGGAAAATCCACTTCCTTCCCTCGGCGTGGATGGTGCACTACGGCGGAAGCAGCGTCAAAAAGATCCGGCCACGGATGATCCTTGTTTCTCACAGATGCTGTTTTCGGTACTTTCGAAAATATGGGCAAGGATTTAGTGGTAAGATTGGTGCCGCTGTTCTTGGTTTGGCATTGCTGCTAAGTGCTGCAGTCAGATTTGTTGTCGCCCACGTAATCACGCGTTACGAAAGGTCGGGTACAGATCAAAGCGTCGGTATGTGATCCAACTCTTTGAGAATGACAGCACCCTCAGCATCCAGAGCCTCCAGTACGCCGTCTATGAATCCATCATCGTAGCAAATCTCACCTGCTGCACCCGTACGGCGAATCTTCAGCTCAACAACTCCGCGATCTAATCCCTTGCCTCCTACCGTCAGTCGAATGGGAATACCCATCAGATCCGAGTCATTGAATTTCACGCCGGCTCGTTCGTCGCGGTCATCGTACAGCACCTCCAACCCCGAGTGTAAGAGGCGTTCATAGATCTCATCAGCCGCTTGAATGATCGCTTCTTTTCCTGCATCCAATCGGACGAGAGATACCTGGTAAGGCGCAACGCTAAGTGGCCATATTATACCGTCTTGGTCATGGTGATGCTCGATCACGGTGGCTATCAGCCGGTCGATACCAATCCCGTAACATCCCATGTGTAGAGCCATTTCCTCGTTCTGATCGTTCAGGAATGTAGCCTGCATCGAATCACTATACTTGGTGCCGAGTTTGAAGATATTGCCCACCTAAATCCCCCGAGCGGTTCTCATTCCTGCGCCACAGTCGGGGCAAGCGTCCCCTTCGTCGGCCGCCACAATATCTCCCACAATATCAGCTGAGTAGTCTCTCTCGTAATTGACATTCCGGAAATGGTGATCCGTTCGATTGGCACCGGCAATGAGATTTGGAGCGTTCGGTATGATATCGTCTACTACGAGTATAATATTGGACCTATCTACACCTATTGGAGATCCGTAGCCGGGCTCTGCGCCCACGTCACGAATTTCCGTTTCCGTAGCAGGCCTGAGGGATAGCGCCTTCACAAGATTTGCCAACTTGGTTTCGTTTAATGCCATATCGCCACGTACCACAGCGAAGACGAACTTCTCGGAAGGATCACTCGTGTCGTGGCGCAATGTCGCGATAAAGAACACCGCCTTAGCGGTGTGTTCCGGCGTGGTGTCGAGATATGACGCGAGTGCGTCTATAGTAGTACTACCGGGCGTATACACCTCCTCAATCGGCATCGGGGCAGAAGACACGGGGATCGGTTTTCTACGGGAGGCGATTTGACGATTTGCGCGATACTCACACTGATCGCAAATCAACAGCGCGTCTTCACCATCAGGAGTCAGGGCCATGAACTCATGAGCCATGCTGCCGCCCATAATGCCGGTATCGCTCTGCACAGTCAGAACGTCGAGGCCGCATCTTCTGAAGACTCTGAAATATGCCTCATACACAGAGGGATAGAAGTCGTCCAGGTCCTTTGAATTCGGGTGAAAGGAATAACCATCTTTCATGGTGAATTCGCGAACCCGAATCAAACCTCCTCGTGGTCTGCGTTCATCTCTGAACTTGGTCTGCACCTGATATAGCATGCACGGCAACATCCGGTAGCTATTGATAAAGTGGCTTGCCAGGGCGGTTACCACTTCTTCATGCGTCATACCCAGGCATAAGTCCCGTCCCGTTCGATCCTTGAGACGTGCGAGGTCGTCACCCATTTCGTCCCAGCGTCCACTCTTTCGCCAAAGTTCGGCAGGATGAACAACCGGAAGCGTTACTTCTTGTCCGCCTACAGCGTCCATTTCCTGCCTGACTATAGCCTCTATTCTCTTCTTAACGCGTTGGCCCAAAGGTAGATATGCATAAATCCCTGAGGCTACCTGACGTATGAGTCCGGCCCGAAGCATCAGCTGGTGACTCGCCAATTCTGCCTCTGTCTGATCCTCGCGTAACGTTCGGAACACCAGCTGGGTCATGCGCATGGCGGCTCTGGCCTTTCTGTTTCTCTGATTTCGGTCTGTCGATGAATCCGAAAGATATAAGTACCCGGTAAGTTGCGTACTAAGACGCGTGG
>JABIQT010000922.1 GCA_018667995.1 Candidatus Latescibacterota bacterium | reverse complement strand
GGTCTGCATTATGTCTGTGAGGCCGCCAGGGAGTTCGGCGTCAAACGGCTAGTTTTGTCGTCCAGCGTCCAGGCTGTCTCGGGACACGGATTTCCGGATCGAACCATAACGGTTGCAGACGGTCCCGCGCCTGTAAATCACTATGCGTTGACCAAAGTTTGGGCCGAAGCGGCAGGTGACATGCTGGCGCGCTGTCACAGGATTTCTGTAATCACAGTGAGAATTGGGTGGCTGCCCAGAAATCTATCCGAGGCACGGAATCTGGCAGAGAGCCGAATCGGACCCGATGTATACTTCAGCCACGAGGACGCCGCGCGTTTCTATGAGAGATGTGTGGAGTCGGATGATCCAAAAGCGGGAGAATCGGTGATTCTCTTCGGGACGAGTATACCAACGTCTCTGGAGCGACTGGAGCTCGAACCGGCCAGAAAGATCATCGGATATGTGCCCCAGAACAAATGGCCGGATGGGCTGCCGTATTCTGTGGAGAATCTTGACTCGGATTGAGCACGTGCAGGTCATTCGGTGAGTAGAGACGGCATTGGCCAGAGATCGCTGCGATCCGTATGGTCGAATCTTTCCAGAACGGATATTCTCCACGTACTATCTTGTCCCATATGGGCTATCAAATAGAGAATCTGCGCTTCATGCTAATAAAACGTCCTCCCATGTAGTCACCATGGGAGGACGTAAATGTTGCCCTCTAACGTTCTTATAGGGATAGAGCATCAGAGGTAAGGCCGCGAACTCTGATTAGCACAAGTCCACACGGACATGTCCGTGCTTACCCGACTTACAGACTCGCTGTCATTACTTCCTGCAGGGTCTTCAGAAAGACCTCAGTCTCATCCATGGTTCCTGATGACACCCTCATCCAGTTGGAAAATACAGGATCCCGACGCATACTCACGTTTACCTTGCGCTTGCCCATCTCCATCACAACCGGCATGGCCTGCCGTCCAAGATTTACCATCATGAAGTTACTCGACGATGGCAGGTATTCGAGTCCCATCTTGTCAAACTCCGCATAGCATCTCTGCTTGAATGCGAACACCGCTTCTCGTGAACGTCTTACGTGGTCCATGTCAGACGCCGCGGCGGCTCCAGCGACATTGGCCAGCTTGTTGGGACCAATCTGTCCGCCCTTATTGTACTTCTGCATCTCAGTTCTGATCTTTTCACTGGCAACGGCGTATCCCAACCGCATGGCTGGCATAGCATAGATCTTGGAAAAGGTACGAACTACGACCACGTTGTCCAGGGATGTAGCCAGGGGAATTGCGCTGGGAATCGTATCGCCGTCTGCAAAGTGGATGTATGCTTCGTCTATTACGACGATTACATTTTCCGGAACCCTCTTCACAAAACGCTCGATCTCTGCAACCGACAGCAACGTACCCGTAGGATTGTTCGGATTGGTGATGACCACCATTTTTGTGTTGGGGGTAATGGCTGACAACATGGCGTCAAGATCGTGCTTGAAGCCATCGGTCATGGGCGCCATCACAGCTTTGGTCTCTACACCGAATGTCTTGCCGTAGGACGCCACGGTCCGGGAGATATCGCCGTATCCGTATGCCGCTTCAATGATCTCTCCACCGTCACGACTGAAGTAAGCCATCGTCAGAAGATCCAATGCGTGGCTGGAACCGGCCGTGATCAAGTAATCACCGGAAAAACCCAGATCCATGCCCATGGACTGGGCCATGGCCATCATCTGCTGTGTTTCCTCACGGGACATTTCACGATCGCCCACAAAGGACTTCATCCGCACCTGGAAAGCCTTTACGGCTTCCTGGCGGGTAGGCAACTTGACCTCGTCAAAGGCTGCAAGTGCACGGACCAGAGCGCCCTCGCCTGATCCATATCTGTTGATGCCGAACATGTTCTCGGAAATAGCCTTTATTGCCATTGGAGAGGGACCTATGGGATTCTCGTTCAGGTTCATCCGCACGAGACCGGGAGCCACGCCCTTACCACGGATACTCTCAATGGTAGGTGTGCGTCCTGTCATGATCTGCTCAGCCATAGCCATAGGACTTGTAAGTGCTACAGCGGCACCACCGGCCACTGCGCTCTTCAGGAATCCGCGGCGGGTTACGCTGCTTGGTTCTGGTGACTGCATCGGGGGAGTCTCCTCTTGGGTTATTGCTGTCGAAGATAGCGTCAATAAACCTGGTTCTGGCGTGGGAAACGTGCAATAGGCACAGCGGCGAACAGCAAATTACAAGAGCCGCACAGCCAGCACCCACAGGGAATGACAGCTTTTCAAATAACGCAAAGCATATAGTATTGTCAATGATTCTCCGATGAATCGTTCGCCTCAAATCCCCAGACTATCTCTCGTATGATCGAGGTCGACCCAACGGTATTCATGATCTGTAACGGCATAGCAAATATCGTATGTCTGCTGTTCCGTTGCAGCCAGGGCACGCTCAATGATGTGAGCAATGTCTTTGTGGCTGCACCAGATTGATTTTGAGAATGGACCTTGGGCCTCATTCTCACGGTTCACCCAGCCTATACGCAGGCAGACCGTGGATATCTCATGAGCATCTGAGTAAGTCCGGCAGATACCCTCGCCCCAGACCTTACTGGCAGAATAGGGTTCCGTTGGACGCGGTGGGTCGTGTCTGGTGATCAAAGGCATTGGAGACGGTAGATCCTCCATACGCCCTTCCTGTAGAGACAGGTAGGGCTCCTGATACTTGGCATATCCCCAGTTGACCATGATGGAACTAGCATATACGAGCCGCTTTATTCCAGATTCGCGGCATGCCTCAAGGACATTATATGTACCCCGCACGTTACTGCTCATGACATCATCAAAGGAGGCACCGGGATCGGGTACGGCACCAATATGAAGCACGGCATCGGCACCTGCCAGCGCAGCCGACACGGCACTTGCATCGCTGAGGTCCGCAATTTTGAAGCGCTCTTCCGGTAAGGCAACCACCGTGTCACGGTGTGTCCGCTCGGAGCCGATGGTGCGCCTCCCACTGCCATAGACTTCGTATTTCGCCTCTTTAGAAATCAGGTGCTGGTACACCAGGTTTCCTATGAGACCGTATACTCCGGTGATATGTACTTTGATTGGCGCTTCCTGCATGTTATGGCCTCCTCGCTGTTTGCTACATCATAGATAGATGGTCATTCGTTTTCACAATATCGTTAGGTCGGCCGTATCCCGGTAGTATATTCACGGCCGTGCCGGCCCTGAAGCGGAAATCTGTGCCTTGGCTTCCAGGGTGATGCACATCGAAAGCTCTTATATGGTCAGCAAAACAAGCAGCTTGTTCGCAATCCCGAAGAATGGATCTCATGCCGGATGTTTTTCGGCGCTATAGATACTGAATTCCGTTGAGCTTCAACGCGCTCGCTCTGGACCAGCAGGTTACGCATTCATGGCAAAATCTTCTCTATATCGAGGCATCACCTGCATGGTGGTGGGATCGGGCCTTCTCACCTGCAATGACGCAGTGATAAAATGGGTCGGCGCGAGTCACTCGGTGGGCCAGATGATCTCGATCCGCGGCTTGTTCGTGGTGGGAGCTATTCTGTTGTTTGTTCATAGGCCGAAAGGCGGCGGACTCAAATCACTGCGAATTGTTCAGTGGAATGCGGCACTGGTGTGGGGTCTCTTGCTGGTTGTCTCCACTTTTCTCTTTCTCACTGGCCTCCAGTACCTCCCACTTGCGGATGCGGCATCACTAACCTTTGCGGGTCCACTATTTGTGGTGGCCCTGGCCCCCTGGCTTTTGTCGGAGACTATTGGATGGCATCGTCGTGTGGGCGTCCTCTGCGGATTTATGGGTGTATTGATAATCCTGAGACCTGGGGCTGAGGCCTTCATGTGGGCCGCGATGCTACCATTGTCTGTGGCATTGGTAGAGGCACTGAGGGATATGCTGGCCAGACGTCTGGTGGCGCAGGAATCATCGTTGGCACTCGTGTTTCTCGCAGCCATAATGGTAATGGGTAGTGGACTTATTACCATACCGTGGGGATGGTCGGCCGTCACCTACCAGGAATGGGGCCTACTTGCCTTGGCGGCCTGTTTTCAAGGGTGTGCCCATTTCTTCATGGTAGAGGCCTTCCGGCACGGTGAGGCCTCATCCATATCGCCATTTCGCTATGCAAGTGTGCTTTGGGCGGTGACTATAGGTTATTTCGTGTGGCGTGACGTGCCGGACGGATGGGTGATCTCCGGGGGCACGCTCGTGATCGGCGCCGGCCTGTACCTGCTACGAACAAGCAGGCGGGAGCAACGCGCCAGCAAGGCCTGAGATCTATGCCTCG
>JABIQT010000849.1 GCA_018667995.1 Candidatus Latescibacterota bacterium | reverse complement strand
CTCCGGGATGCTCTTGAACTGACGCCTCACCTCTTCAATCATTGCCATCGCAGCCCGCCCCACGGCGCCCATGGCGAGAGATGAAAACAGAAACGGCAACATACCTCCGACAAAAAGCCCGGCCATTACGCGAGGATTTGATATATCTATGCTGGTTATGCCCGCCTGCACCATAAAGGCCGCAAACAGAGCAAGGGCGGTGAGGGCAGCAGATCCAATAGCGAAACCTTTACCTATTGCAGCCGTAGTATTGCCAACCGCGTCAAGCCTATCTGTGCGTTGCCGGACCTCTGCAGGCAGATCGGCCATTTCAGCTATTCCACCGGCATTATCCGAAATCGGCCCGTAGGCATCTACAGCAAGTTGGATGCCTGTATTTGAAAGCATGCCCAGTGCAGCCATCGCAATGCCATACAATCCGGCAAAGTGGTACGCGCCCATGATCCCGGCAGCGATCAGAAGGATAGGAATGGCCGTCGACTGCATCCCAACACCAAGTCCGGCTATGATATTGGTAGCAGACCCTGTGAGCGACTGCTCGGCGATTGAGATCACGGGTTTGGTATGTATGCCAGTATAGTGTTCGGTCACAAGACCGATTCCGAGCCCTGCGAACAGTCCAATAGCGGTTGCTATAAAGACCCCGAGATTGGAGTAAGTAATGCCACCCATGACGAATTCGGCGGGCAAGAACAGATCAATCAGGAAATACATCACGACGACCATCAGGAAAGACGATCCGAATTCCCCTCTATTCAAAGCCGCCTGTGGATTCCCTCCCTCTTTGACCGAGACGAAGAAGGTGCCCAGAATCGACAGAAGGATTCCAGCACCCGCGATAACAAGTGGCAAGACAATAAAGTTTATGTCAAAGTTACCGCCGACCAGAATGCTGGCTCCAAGTACCATAGAGCCAACGATGGAACCCACGTATGATTCAAAGAGATCCGCGCCCATACCTGCTACGTCACCCACGTTATCTCCGACGTTGTCGGCTATTGATGCAGGATTTAGAGGATGATCCTCGGGGATGCCAGCCTCAACCTTACCGACCAGGTCGGCTCCCACGTCAGCAGCCTTCGTATAGATGCCCCCTCCCACACGTGCGAAGAGCGCAATGGCCGAGGCACCGAGGGAGAATCCAGTGATGACGTTCAGGACTCTGCCAATACTGTTGCTGTCCGCACCAAACATACCCGTATAGATCACGAAGAGCCCGGCCAATCCAAGTACTCCTAGTCCAACTACATTCAGGCCCATCACCGACCCGCCCGTGAAGGCGAGATTAAGCGCTTTCGCAAGACCGTCACGTGCCGCATGGGTCGTTCTATTGTTTGCCTTGGTAGCGACGCGCATTCCCAGAAACCCGGCCAAACCTGATGCAAGCGCACCGACTATGAAAGAAAGTGCGATCAAAGCACTGGAATCCGCCTTATTCATATTGGCAACACCCAGCAGAATGGCCACCACAAGTACGAATACGGAAAGCACCCTGTACTCGGCCTTCAAAAAAGCCATGGCACCCTCGCGGATACTGGCTCCGATCGCCATCATGCGATCTGTTCCTTCATCTTGCTTATTAACCCAGCTCGCACGCCACATGGCGAATACAAGCGCAACAACGCCAGACCCGATAACAGCATATAAAATGGA
This sequence comes from Candidatus Latescibacterota bacterium, assembly GCA_018667995.1. Lineage (GTDB taxonomy): Bacteria > JAAXHH01 > JAAXHH01 > JAAXHH01 > JABIQT01 > JABIQT01. The sequence goes on along the minus strand of JABIQT010000849.1, from coordinate 6,962 downwards.
ATCCATCTAATCCTTATCTCCTTCTTGACAATAGAGTAAACGCCGCTACTTGATGGCTATTAATGTTGATACTATATACTTGCTGTAGAACCAATAACTTGCAGTCTCAGAAGCTGTACAATTATACCAGATCGAACCCGGTTAGCAAGCGTTTTCTCTACTAACTTCAAGACCTGATAACACAAAAAAAACGGCGGTCACCATCTCTGGTCACCGCCGTTCTATCAGATATTCCAATACTACCGGAAAATCGTCAACGCAACTTGAACCGGACTGGGTATGAAACCCATACTGAGACCGGTTTATGATTCTGTATGGCCGGAGTCCACTTGCTCTGCCGCACAGATGCGATGGCAGACTCATCCAGTCCCGCCCCGATACCCTTAATCAAACGGATATCACGCACGTTACCTTCTTTGTCGACCAGCACATGCAGAATCACCATACCTTCGACGCCAGCTTTACGCGCCATTTCCGGATAGACTGGTGGAGGCTGCGATATGGGTACCGGTGGATCCTCGTACGCCACAAACTGATCGCTGCTCGGAAGCGCGTCATCCTCCAGAACAATATTCTCTTCCTGAGGAGCCTCAATGATGATATCAGCCTCATCCATCTCTTGAATCACCGGGGCAACACTCTGACTCATTTCAGTCTGTGTTGCTATGGTCATCTCAGCAGACACCTCGGTATCATCCACCGGCTCGGGAATTCCTATTACCGGCTTGGATGGCGCCGCGACGTCGACCTCAGGAATAGGTGGTGCCTCTGATAAAGCAGGCGGCGGTCCAAGATCTGCGTATGTAATGATTCTGGTTGAATACACTTTGCTCTGCTGCTGAATATACCAGACGCCCCAGTAGGTACCGACACCGGCGTAGTGTATTACAGCAGCTACAAAGAAAGCTTTCCTGAAGAAGTTCTGGTAGAAGAACTTAAGGTCCGACTCCCTCTTCAAAGGATAGTGTTCCGCACGAAACATGGACAGTACACTCATGACCCAAATACCTCCTCAACTTCTTCCTGTTCCATCACAGTAATACTGAATCGATCGATCTCGCCAACCTGCATTTCATCCATGATATTGACCATCTGGTTATACGAGGCCGATCTCTGGATTTTTATCAATGTGACGAGCTTGTCATTTTCTTCGACTTCATCCTGAATCAACTTTACGATCTCATCGAAAGCGATCTCTTCAGGAAAATCCTTGCCCACATTCCAATACGCTTTGTCATCTTCCATGAGGCGCAAGGTCAGCACATTCGACTCTGCAATCTCTACCGTCTGATCGCTCGGCGGAATATTCAGCTCCATAGTCTGGGGCGTCCGAAACACCGTGGTAACCATGAAGAAGATGAGCAGAAGGAAAGCAATATCCACCATCGGTGTCATATCGATCTGGACATTGGCTCTGGCCTTCTTGGGCTTCTTGCCGCCTTCACCCTTGGTACTTCTCTTTGGTGCGTTAACTGCTGCCACGTGACCTCACCTCCTTGCAAATTCATTGTCACCCACCGGCCCGCGGGCTTCCCCATCTGGTGCCGATTTCGGATCATCCTCAAAATTGGTGATCAGATTAAAGCGCGTATTATTGGTTTCCTGCATGATATCCATGATATCACTGATGATGCCAAACTCAGCTTCCCGGTCACCTTTAATCGCAATGCGAAGTTTAGGATTCCTAACCCTCGCTTCTATCACTGCTTTCTTCATTTCAGGTACGCGAATAGCCACTTCCGGCTGTGGCTCCAAGCGCCAGAAGATTTGATTCTCAGGCTTCTTTCCTACCGTGATAATCAACACGTCTGACTGTGGCAGCTCAATTACCGAATGAGAGTCCGGCAAAAGAATCGGAATCGACTCCGGTTCCTTGAACTGCGTGGTAGCCATGAAGAAAATCAACAGGAGAAAGGCGATATCCACCATAGGTGTCATATCTAAGAACACCGGCGGATGCGACTTCTTGCCTTTGGCCATTTTGGGTTCTCCTTGAACTCAGACTGTCGTTGTAATGACGCTCTAGTTACGGCCAGTCAGAATTGCCACAACTTCTTGTGAAACTTCATCAACTGCATACGTGAAGGTATCCACTTTGTTGATGAAGAAGTTGTAGGCCACGATACCCATAATTGCTGCGGCCAAACCACCTGCTGTGTTGATAAGAGCTTCTGATATACCAAGGGCCAACTGAAGGGCATCGGGTGCGCCTTCCTGGGCCATGGCTTCAAACGCACGAATCATTCCTATGGTTGTTCCCAGCAAACCCACCAGAGTAGCGATGGTGGCTATTGTCTGCAGACCTATGAGATTGCGTTCCAGCAGCGGCATCTCCAACGCATTGGCTTCATCAAAGGCACGGCGAACTTCCGCAACCTGGCGATCGCTGGTGAGGTTTTCATCAGAAATGGTCTGATATCTCTCGAGGCCAGCTCTTAACACATTCGCCATGGTACCCCGCTGAGCATTGCAGAGCTCAATGGACTTGGCAATATCATTCTTTCGAATGGATTCCATCGTGTCTTTAAGGAACTGTACCTGTGAGCGCTTTCCTTTCGCTTTTCGCATGGTGAGTGATCTTTCCACGATAAACGTAATGTCCATCATGGTCAGCACCATGAGCAGAATCACCACCACGCCTCCATCTTTAATAAACTGCGGAAGCATGTACTCGTAAATAAAGTATGAAAATATGAAACAGAGTCCGAGAATAATCGTGATAAATGTTCCTGGCCGCATTTCCTTCTCCTTAAAATGACTAGAACAAATGACTAGAGCAATTGATGAAAGAACACTGGCATGTATGCCATTGCAAACTTGGATCTTCGGAAACTCAAAGTATCAGGTCGATCCTGATCCTAATACCACCACCTTTCTCCCGATCATTTAAACCGGGCTACAATGACACCCCGAGGGAATCACATTCTTGAATTATAATACGGTCTAACTTCAGTTTCTGTTTACGGGCATTTCAGTCTTGAGCGGCGTCCAAAGCTTCTTGAACGGTATTGAGCTGGGCTCTGGCCGTATCATTGTCCGGCTGGATTCTCAATACTTCTCGATAGTGTCGTACCGCAGACGCCAGTTGCTGTGAATTGGTGTAGGCCTGAGCCAGCATAAGCTGGTATGCTGAGTTGTCCGGTTTGACTTTGACGGCTGTCTTGAGGTGCCCAATAGCCGCCGAGTAGTTCTTATTGACCACGTGCATGAATCCCATCCGATATCGAGCGTCGTGATTCTCGGGATCGTTGGTCAGAATATCTTCGTAGATGGGACGGGCAGACCGGTAGTCCTTCAAAGCGATATAGGAGGTACCCAGATAGCCCTTATTCTGGAGCAGCGCCTTGGAAACCGCAATGAGTGCGGTAGAATCGCCATCAGCCGCAGCCATTTGGGCGGGTTCAAGCTCCGGCATCTTGAGTTCCAGACTTTTCGAAAGGGCGTCTCTCGCCGTTGCATAGTCACTGCCGACCAAAGCAGCCAGCCCCATATTATAGTAGGCCGGGTGATAGGTCGAATCATGCGCAATACGCTGCTGGAAGAACGCAATGGACGGCGCATATTGTTTTTCTTTAAACAGCAGCTGCCCAAGCTGGAAGTAGACGTTAGTGAGCCTGCTCTTGACTGACTCGTCTTCCTGTTCTATGATGGCTGGCTCCAGAACTTCCTGTACGGACGTTACGGCGTCTTCGTACAGCTGCTGCTTGATATAAGCATCTCCCAGATAATAGTATGGGTTCTGATCGCCAGGCTTCAACTCAATCGCCCGCTTCAAGTTCGGAACCGCATTCGCGTAATTGCCCAGCTCCAGATCGACCAATGCGATCTGAATCACTGGCTTCTCGGATGTGGGGTCAATAACGATGGCCTTTTCCAGATAGACTTTGGCATTATCGTAATCGCCAATGTCAGCCTGCGACTTAACCCAACCAAGGCCATAGACCAAGTCGAAGTTCTCAGGTTCCTGCTCAACGGCACGCGTGTATGCAGCGTGTGCCTTCTCATACTCTCCATCTGCAACAAGACCTTCAGCCATGGGAGAGTAACACTTTACCGCATCTGGATGAGAATCATCGATCGACAGGGCCTTCTCATAAAACGGCACAGCCATCTTGATTCTCTTGGTCTGGTTAAGTGATTCTGCCAGATAGTAATTGGCTTCGAATTTGTCAGGCCACGTTGTAAGTGTACGGCGCAACGGCTTCTCTGCTCGGACGTACTGCTTTGCCAGATAATAGATGTAGCCCTGCTGGAACCAAGCATCCGTGATCGAGGGATCGATCGCCGTCGCTTTTTCGTAGGCCGCCACGGCCTCATTAAATTGGCGACTTTCGAAATGCAACTGCCCCAACTGATAGTGAGTAACCGCTGCATCTGAAGACCCTGGACTCATCGCCAAGGCTTTCTTGTATTGATTGATGGCCATGCCCCACACCTTCATTTCGCGGTAGACATCGCCAAGACCTCGAACAAAGACTGTACTACCAGGCTCCAGGGCCATCGCTTTCGTCATCAGGTTTCTCGCCGCAGACTGCAACTGCTTTATGTCGGCAGCCGCTCCACCATTCTCAGTCAACTCATTGCTTTGCTTAGCCATCATCAAGCCCTGAGCGTAGAACACACGCGCTTCCTTACCCTTTGAGCGCTTTTCCGCTTCGGCTAGGTTTTCAGCGGCTTCATCATAGAGTCCTCTATCGATCTGCATCATGGCCAATTCATACCTGGCTGGGACAAATTTGCCTTTGCGATCAACTGAAATACCAAATTCGGTCAGAGCCTCATCCAACTGTCCATTTCCCTTCAGAGCCAAACCAAGGAGATAATGGCCTTCATGGGATTTGGGTTTGTCTGTCAGAATCGTACGGAGCTGGGAAATAGCAGAATCCCAGTCCTTAGAATCTATAGCGGCCTGGGCCGGCTTATAGTCCTGGGCGGATGACGGTGGCGCTGAGAGTGCTACTGAAACAATCGCACCCAGTAAAATGCCGAATAATGCACTACGGCTAACTTTTAGAAATCTGAACCTCATGATCATACCTCCAGAGTTAATACGGACTACCTCTTCATCTCTACAATTCGTACCGGCATCGTGGCCGGAAGGATTCCCTGATTCATTGCGAGGGTCTGGCCCTTTGCCTCCATTAAGTAGGTTACAAAGCCCTTCACCAGATCCATCTCTCGCGTTCTGAAATAGGATACAACGATTGGATGGCGTAGCGGATACGTCTCCTCATGTATCGACTTCTGTGATGGAACAACGAATGGACCTTCATCGTCCTCCGCTATTGCGATGGCTTTCAAATAGCCGCGTTTGATCAACATCAACCCGGCGCAACCAATGGCACCGCGGTCGTACTCTACAATTCTTGTTATCTCAGATATAGTGCTACAGGGGTAGGCTGTTGCGCCATATTTGCCTTTGTTCAGCACCCGGTCCTGAAAGACTTCATACGTACCCGAATTCCTGTCGCGCACCAGGGGACGGATGCGCCGACTTTCCCCCCCCACATCTTTCCAGTTTGTAATCTCACCCGAATAAATGCCTTCCAACTGACTGAACGTGAGTTTCTCAACCGGATTATCGCCGTGTACAATAATGGTTACGGCATCATGGGCAATCGTGCGATACTGGAATGTCTTTTCATTTACTGCCGCGATGTCCTTCATGTCTTCCAGTTCAAATTCGTTGAGATCCCGGGACATTACGGCGACCCGGCTTTTTCCTTCCGACAACGAAACAAGCGACTCTCGCGCCGTTGACCTTTTAACGTCAATATAGGATTTCTTGTAGACGGACGTAAAAGCAATGCCGCAGCGTTCCGTGTAAGGGAACACCGTTTCAGAACTTGACACCGAAAGGTAACCTCGTGTGGCGGTCTCAGTCGGCTCCTCCTCCGTGCAGCCTGCAACAAAGACAAGGACTACAAGGGCGGAGATGAATTGCCGGATGAGGAATCTGTGGGTTGATTTTTCCATGAATCATCCTCTATCCATTTCTGCTCGCGCTTCACGGCAAAGTAGGCAGAAACGAATCTAAACAAGCCAAATAGTATTACTGTAATGCCAAACATAAACTGCATACGTTCGGTTTGGACAAACACAGGAACCAGCATCCCTGTCGTCAACATCACACCAGTTGCAATCAGCATGAGTGCGACGGTGAACCCAATTATTTGCCGCGCCGACTTAACTCGAAACATGGTAATCCATGTTATTAAAGAACAACAGTGCTGTCAAATTTTGTCTGCCGAGATACGGTGCTCTCAATCACAGCGCCGACCCGGTTACACAAGAAATATGAAATAGACCAATTGGTCCATTTCCATACATAGAACCGAAGATTTTCGTTTAACGTTTGTTACAATCGGAGTATTCGTGTTTGCGAGGGACGCAAACCGTCAATAATCACCTGACGTGTGAATACTTTATGTTTTGTGTCATCCCCGCAAACCAGCAATTTCCTATCGGGAACAGCATATCAGAAATAATGTCATGCCGACTTCTTGTCAAGCTAAAAAATGGCCTCGAAACCGAGGTAAGCTATGCAAGCAAACGAGCAAGGCCCATCAATTACCCACATACAATCTGGTGTGGGTGATGTGGTTCCAGAAGAAGGGTTGATGGCCGCTTTTCGCGGTAGCAAATCCCTTGATGTTGGGCTTACGCAATTGTGCCAGCACGGTATGAAAAAGGAAAGCCCCACCAACATCGTCTGCCAAGAGCCGTTCGGCTTCAGCGTACTTGTTCATGCGTGCCTCCTGATCCATTTCGTGGTCGGCTCCATCGACCAGGGCATCAAACGTGGGATTTCGCCATGCGTGTCGACCGTGGCCGACTGGTTGAGAATGCCAAACCATGGCTAGCAAGTTGTGCGGATCTGGGTAATCGGATTGAAATGCGCTGATACCCATTGGTATAGCGTGTTGATATAGATTAGTCATGAATACGGTACCTTCCTGTGG
>JABIQT010000813.1 GCA_018667995.1 Candidatus Latescibacterota bacterium | reverse complement strand
AGCCGATGCATGATGCGGCATCCATGGCCTCATCGGCTATGGGCTTCGAAATGGGTATGGCATGGGCATCGGGGGCGGTACCCGTTGGCACAGATATATAGCCACCAGACTGAATGATCCTATCAAAGGCGCTGCGATCCACCACAAGATCCTTCACAACGGGAAAGGCCTCTGCCAGCCACGGTTCCACGGTAATTGTGTCACCGTCTTCAAAACTCCGCATGTGCAATTGGCAAGTGGTTGTTGCCTTCTTCGGCCCATGAGCCGTACTATTAATCGCCAATCCGCAGGCGCCGCAAATTCCCTCCCTGCAATCGTGATCGAATGCGACAGGTTCTTTGCCTTGCATCATCAGATCTTCATTCAGTTCGTCCAACATCTCCAGGAAAGACATCTCTTCGCTAACTTCCGGCCGATGGTATTCCTCAAAAGCTCCGGACGTGCTCGCATTCTTTTGACGCCAGATCTGCAACGTGATTTGCATTATTTGTAACTCCGGGTAGCCAGAGACACATTCTCGAATGTCAGTGGTTCTTTATTCAATACGGGGTCCTTACCCTCACCGGCGTACTCCCATGCTGCGACGTATGCGAAATCCTCATCGTTTCTCAACGCTTCACCCTCGGCGGTCTGATATTCTTCTCGAAAGTGGCCACCACATGATTCCTCACGCTGAAGCGCATCACGGCACATCAATTCTCCAAATTCCATGAAATCTGCTACGCGAACAGCTTTCTCCAGAGACTGGTTCAACTCGCCACTGGTGCCCTGGACGGTCACATCGCCCCAATAGGCCTCGCGCAGTCCCGGCAGTTTCTCGAGCGCAGATGTAAGTCCTTCCTTCGTTCGGGACATTCCACAATAGTCCCAAACCAGCCGGCCGAGCTCCTTGTGAAAGGAGTCCACTGTACGCTTTCCATTTACCTTAAGGAGTCCTGCTATACGCTGCGACGCGTCGTGCATGACTTCTTTACACGACTCATGATCCGCCGTAACTCCGCCGGGTGCAACGTCAGCAAGGTAATTTCCAATAGTGGCCGGGAGAACGAAATAGCCATCGGCCAAACCTTGCATGAGAGCGCTGGCACCCAATCTATTGGCACCGTGATCTGAGAAATTTGCCTCACCTACAACAAATAGGCCTTCTATGGAACTCATTAAATTGTAGTCGACCCATAGTCCGCCCATGGTATAATGTACTGCCGGGTAGATTCGCATAGGACGCTCGTACGGGTTTTCATCGGTTATACGCTGGTACATATCGAACAGATTACCATAGCGCTCCTCTATGGTATCCCGCCCCAAACGCGAGATGGCATCTCCAAAATCCAGGAAAACACCGAGACCATTGGCGCCGACACCCAGCCCTTCATCACATACGCCCTTTGACGCTCTTGAGGCGACATCCCGTGGGACCAGGTTTCCAAAGCTTGGATAGCGCCGCTCAAGATAGTAATCGCGCTCATCTTCGGGAATATCACCGGGCTTTCGTTGGTCTTTTTCTACTTGGGGAACCCAAATTCTGCCGTCATTGCGAAGCGATTCGCTCATCAGAGTGAGCTTGGACTGATAATCACCAGAAACGGGAATACACGTGGGATGAATTTGTGTAAAACATGGATTTGCCAGCGCTGCACCCCGTCTGTGCGCCCGCCAGATGGCGGAAGCATTGCAGGTCATGGCGTTGGTCGAAAGGTAGAATACGTTACCGTATCCGCCGGTTCCAAGGACCACGGCATCGCCGATCAGTGTGTCCATTTCGCCCGTTACGAGATCCCGAGTTATAATTCCTCTGGCCTTGCCGTCTATCACGATTAAATCAAGCATCTCGGTACGGGTCCGCAGATCAACGTTGCCCAAACCCACCTGGCGCGATAAAGCCGAATATGCGCCAAGAAGAAGTTGTTGCCCGGTCTGGCCCCGGGCATAGAACGTACGGGACACCTGCGCGCCGCCGAACGATCGATTATCGAGCATGCCACCGTATTCTCTGGCAAAGGGTACGCCTTGCGCGACGCACTGATCAATGATATTGACACTGATTTCTGCCAGGCGATGTACGTTGGCCTCACGAGACCGGTAGTCGCCCCCCTTTACGGTGTCGTAAAAGAGTCGGGAAACGCTATCGCCGTCATTTCGATAGTTCTTCGCCGCGTTGATGCCACCTTGAGCGGCAATACTGTGTGCCCTCCGTGGACTGTCATGAAATGTCACACAGGTTACCTGGTAACCGAGCTCCGCGAGTGTCGCAGAAGCGGAGGCGCCAGCCAATCCGGAACCTACAACAATCACGCTGTACTTCCGCTTGTTGGCAGGATTCACCAGCTTCATGTCAAATTTGTGCCGCTCCCACTTCTGGTCTATCGGCCCAGATGGGATTTTGGAATCGAGATCTATCATACCGCTGCATTGGCCTTTGCTAGGAGGTTTCCGGTAGACTTAGGAAACGATGCCGAGAAGCACAGAAACGGGAAATGAGATATTGCCTATGACGACAGCAGCCGTGGCAACAGCCGCAATTTGACGAATGGTGCGATCATAGGGAGTATCATTGACACCGAGCGATTGAAACAGACTCCACACCCCATGAATCATGTGATAGCCCAGGGACAGCATTGCGACAATATAAAACACGGAGACATACCAGACCTGAAATCCGGTCACCAGATTTCGGTAGACGTTCTCCGGATCAAACGAAGGATGGGCTGCTCCGGTAGTGAGATGGAGAATATGGAAGATAACGAAGAGTCCAAGAATGGGGCCGCTCCAAACCATGGTCCGCGCAGCATACGATGCCTGTACGTGTCGAGTGGCCTTGTATTTCAGCGGACGGGCGCTGCTATTCCGCCGGGCAAGCTGGACTGCCGTAAGGATATGGAGAAACACCGATCCCAGCAAGACCAGTCGCGCGAGCCATAGTAGATCCCCTTCACCGAAGACCGGGGCACCCATTGTCCGAAGGCCTTCAGCGTACGCGTTAATCTTATCGGGCCCCTGATAGAACTTCAAATTCCCGATCATGTGGCCGACAACGAAACCGAACAACACGACCCCGGTAACGGCCATGATTACTTTCTTGCCAATGGATGAATGAAAAAAGCTTTGGAATCGTCCCATTATATATGAATCGCCTCGCCATCAATTCCCGCGGCAGCTTCCATGACAAGCTCCGAGAGGGTCGGATGTGCATGAATAGTTTGGCGGATTTCCGCGGCTGTCGTTTCCAGAGTACGGGCAGTACAGAGTTCGGCGATCAGTTCTGTAGCATCGTACCCTATGATGTGGGCGCCCAGTATTTCTCCGTACTTGGCATCTGCGATGAGCTTAACCATGCCCTCAACATGTCCCACAGCCACAGCTTTTCCACTCGACCGATAAGGCATCTTAAACACCTTGATCTCGCCTTGTTCGGCCGCCGCCTTCTCCGTCAATCCCACGCTGGCCACTTGCGGCTGACAATAGGTGCAGCTCGGTATATTACCATAATCTATGGGGTTAGTCTCATGCCCGGCCAGCCTTTCCATCAAGTTTACACCCTCAGCAGAGGCCACATGGGCAAGCAGGGGAGCTCCAACCACGTCTCCGATAGCATAAACACCAGGTACATTGGTCGCATACCCGTCATTCACCTTGATGAATCCGCGGTCTGTTTCCACACCCAGCTCCTCCAACCCAATGTCTTCTGAATTGGGATCGCGCCCCACTGCCATCAGCGTAATATCGCTGTAAATGGTCTCCGTTTTATTGTCCCGAGAAATAGCTACGGTGGTGCCACCTGAACCCGCCTCGGCCTTTTCGACCCGGGCACCAGTCATGATGCTAATACCTAACTTAGCGAACGATTTCTCCAGCTGCTCGCTTATTTCTTCGTCTTCCAACGGTAGCAGGTGAGGCAACATCTCAACAATCGTGACCTTCGTGCCATAAGCGGCAAAAAAGTAAGCGAACTCGACACCGATCGCGCCGCCGCCAATGATTGTCATCGATGTGGGAATTTCGCGCAGTTGCATGGCATCCGTGCTATCGATTATTCTGCTGCCGTCCACAGGGATTACCGGAATCGCCTTGGTACGCGATCCGGTGGAGACGACGACAGATTCCGCATGTATTTCTGAAGCCTGCCCCTCCGCATCAGTCACCTCAACAACTGAGGCGGATTTCAGACGGCCATGCCCCTTTACGATCTTTACATTGTTCTTCTTGAGTAGGAACTCCACGCCACCGGCCAATGTCTCCGCCGCTTTACGACTGCGATCTACGGCTTTGCTGATGTCAAAGGAGAGGTTGTCACAGGAGATACCAAAATCCTCAGCGTGCTGGAGGGTAAAGATGAGCTCCGCATTCTTTAGCAGCGATTTCGTAGGAATGCAACCCCAATTCAAGCATACGCCACCCGGCCGATCCTTTTCAATCACCACCGGCTTCTTACCCAGTTGCGCCGCTCGTATAGCAGCCACATATCCGCCCGGTCCACCACCTATTATAGCTACGTCATACTTCGTTGTTGACATAGAGATCTCCGTCAAAGGAATCAGCACATCTCAAACTCTCTATAAGCCCAGTATATGTAACCGGGAGCCTGTCTGGTGTCAAGATATTTATCTTGCCGGAGGGAAGCCCTCATTGTATCATTTACGGGATTGAAATCACGATCTCGCCTCGCTGTAGAAAACATCTGTTTTCGTGCATTATTGCTACCTGTACTTATGCTATGTCAGGGAATAACGGAATTCAGGATTTGCTCGTGAATTGCGGGAAAGTTGATGCCACGCGATTGAATCACTGAGTCAATCACCGCGAACCGTACGACCCAGTTCACGTGCGGTATGGTATCGATTCCCTCCGTGGCCGGTAACGAGAGCCCTGTGGGTGATTATCTCTACGAAACGTTCCATAGCATAGGCCTTTCAGACGTCTGTCGCGCACCCTTACCAGATTCGAGCGACACGATTATCGCAAGACGAACCGGCTCCACAGACGGCCCACCCTAATGATGAATGTCACCAGGATACTTATGACTCCTTCGGTGACTTGCACACGGCGCCATGGGAACCTCAGATACATGATTGTCCGGAAGTGGAGGTCCCGCACAGAATTCCTATCTCCTACGGGCAACTGATTCAGTATGTTACAGCAAAGACGGATGGGCAATAAAGCCGATCCATATCCCGTAGGCTAGATCGTGGACTAACCCTGGTGCGGTATAATTTCACTGTGGAAATGGCCATGTATCGCCGTCAAACGATTTTCATCAAGTTAACAAAGCATGTAGGTAATCGACGGTGCCCGGTGTAGCGATATGTTGTCCACGATTAAACCGCGAAGGACGTTACCGGGCGTCTGGATAGATCACCCAGTACCCATTACATTTTTCCAATGAGATCTATATGTTGACACGTATTCTATTCTATGCACTCGCCATAATATGCGGGATTTTCATCGTGCGCTTCGTCAGGGCCTGGATTGCCACACTTCGTCAGGGCTCCGAGATTTCAGGAAAATGGGAAGTACTTCCACCATTGGAGAAGGCTTCCAGCGGGCGGATAGAGCAACTGGGCACGATGCTGGATATCTCAGACGTTACCGGCCTCCACGCAATAGCCATGGTGCTTGAAATTGTCGATCGTTCCATCAATGGCCCTGAAATGGATCCCAGCGAGCTCAAAGGCCTTCTTGGTCCAGGCCATGACCCTAACTCCGTAGTACTCTTCGAGGGTGATTCCCCCCTGCCTGCCGGCTGGTTGGTAGTGGCCGCCGACCTGGTGCGGGATTACCGTCCAGAGCTCTCAGCCTATGAAGCCAGGAAGGGTGTGAGACAGGCATTCGGCGCGGTATTTACGATCAATCCACCACTGCTGGCTCCGGATACCCAGCCTGCCAGGGTACCGAACGCACCTCCGGTACCCCCGATCGACCAGCGGTATATGCACTTTATGTTTGATAATTTTGACGGAAATGGGGACCATGATTACGAGGAATTATGTTCCGAAGAGCATGACTCCGCCTTGCCAGAAGGCGCCATGTTACCACTGATTCATCTCTTAATCAGGTGTGACAATGAAGAATCGGCGAATGTAGAGATCTCGATACCGGTATCTGATCTACTCAAACGGTATGGGGTACGCCTGTTTCCGGCAGTTGTTGCTTATTTCGGCAATCCCAAACGGAGTACCGATGAGCAGCAAGAATACGGAAGTCTATTTGACCTCATCTGTGAATGGCCTCAGGAAACAGCGGAGCCAATATTCAGGGCAGCACTTGAGTCAGGCTGGAACGAAAGTGTCAATTTTCTTCCCGATGACCAATGGGCAATGGAGCTAAAGAAAGAGTTTGCAGATAGTCCCTATGGCCCGCCAGAATCCTAATTCAACCTTAATCCTTACCAGTCATCTCGCCCCACATAAAGATCTCTGTCTTCCAATGGTAGTGGCACCCGTTGCCCTCCACTGCGATCCGATGCTATCAGACCAAATATCATTTCCTGGCTCCGTCTTGCCAGAAGGATGTTGCCCTGCGTATCTACACCGTTATCTAGCGCCCTTACGATATCGCGGATGCCATTGACTGTACCACTCTCTCGAGCTATTTCCGGCATGGGCCTTTCCTCAAGCAGATTCCAGGGATCTGTCAGAGTACGCCACTGAACGAGAGCCCCATTGTTCATGCTACGGAGTTTGCCGTTGCTACCGCTAACCTCGAATTCGAATCCGCTCCCTGAAAGAATGTAGCCGTGGACGCCATTAGCAAATCGGATGTAACCGTTGGAGATACCTGGATCGGTGAGCAAGCGATTGCCCTGCCAATCGTCATCAGATGCTACTATAGTGCCCTGCACAAAATCAACTTCCCCATCACCCGCCAGGCATAGCAGCATATCTGTGGTATGTGTGTGTCCCCATTGCGCGGCGCCGACACCGCAATGTCCGATGACGCACTCAATGCGCCCCAGATTTCCGCCTTGTGCCATTTTGCGCATGCTTTGAAATAGCGGCATGTATCGTCGCTGAGTACCATAGTTGAACTTCACCCCGTGCTGCAGACAGGCGTCTACCATGGCATCTGCTTCACCCATAGAACAGCATAGGGGTTTTTCGCAGTAGATGCCTTTCACCCCGTGCTCTGCGGCGAATACTGTGATCTCAGCGTGCGTGCCGGGACGTGTGGCGATACTGACAATATCCGGCCGTTCTTTCTCAATCATCTCACGGTAATCGGTGTAGGCAGAGGTGGCGGCGAATCGCGAACGGATGGTCTCGGCCCGCTCCGCATCGACATCGGAAACTGCCACCAGGGAGGTTTGTTCCACGGCAGTATATCCTGCGGCGTGAGAGTAAGGAAGCCATAGAAAACTGTCAGGACGATCCTGCACCTCATCATCTATGGTAGCTCCCATGCGCCCGCATCCAATGAGGGCCGCGGTATAGTTGCGTGACATGAACCAATCCTTTCGAAGGAGGTGTCAAATCTTCCCGAGGACACCAAATGCGCTGACGGTAAATGCCAGCATAAGCACAACCGTAGACACAACGGCGCCACAGACTACCCAGCCTCGGGCGCGGTATGGT
>JABIQT010000679.1 GCA_018667995.1 Candidatus Latescibacterota bacterium | reverse complement strand
ATCTTTGCTACCGGAGCCTGACACGATCCACAGCGTCGTAAGCGGACATATCGGATAGGATAACCTGGTCGTTCTCTCTCAGTCCGTCGATCACTTCTATGGTAGTGACCGAGCTGCGACCGAGTCTAACCTGTACTCGAGTAGCGGTCTCTCCGCCCTCCTCGAGTCGGAACAGCCCGACGATGCTATCGCCCTGTCCGTAGGCCGGACGTCCCATGTAGAGGATGTCATCGAGGCGCTCGATTTCAATGGTTCCGTCAACACTGAGCTCCGGTCGCGCACCTGGTGGCAGGGCCTCGCGGATGGCTACGTCGACAGTCACCGTTCCGTTCTGTACAGCCGGGTCGACGCGAACGACCGTACCCATCACGGTGCCGTTCCGGGTGTCGATTTCAGCTTTCTGACCTATAAGGATGTCCTTGGCCTGGGTCTCGGCAATTCGGAGTTCGGCCTTCAGGCGTGCCGGATCGGCTACTCTGGCCAGATTAACCCCTGGCGTCACCCACTCACCCACTTCAACGGGGACCTCCTGGAGGACGCCCGTAATACCCGACATCACGTGGAGAGATTCCACCTGACGTTTACGGATGCTGTATATTGCTCGAAGCTGCTCCACCAGGGCCTGCTGTTCGGCGAGCTGTGCTCTCACCGAACGGCCGTAAATCTCTTCCCTGTCCTCCTCGATCTCATACCTCTTCTTGAGACCGGCTGCCCTGAGTATAGAGAGCTTGGCATTGAGTTCAGAGCCGGATCCTTCCTTGGCCAACTGACTATCGGTCTCCGCCTGAAGTTCCGATTGGAGGTACTGTGCCTCGATATCAGCAGCAAGAGCACGCTGATTCAGAAGTTCCTTTTCCAATCTGGCTTGCGTGCTTTGATAGCCGGCCTCGGCAGCACGCAGCTGCCACTGGGCTTCCAGGACGGCATTCTCCAGATCCGGATTACTCATTTCTAGAATAATCGTGGTAGGTTCCACCACGGCTCCAGGCAAGATAATCCGCCGGTCTACTCTTGCGTTGACCTGGGATGGTATCCACTGGACCTCTTCGGGAACCAACGTACCGAGACCACGAACTTGACGAAGCATGGGACCTCGTTTGACGCCTTCGACCCAGGGCGCTGCCACCTCTGGTGCGGCAGGCTTGAGCTGCGAAAGTCCGAATGTAATGAGTACAATAACCAGAATTCCCCCAACGCCATAGGCGATACGCTGAGATTTTCTCTTTTGGATGTTATCGGGACGTGCAATATCCATTCTGTTCCTCCGGTACCGCTGCAGACGCCTTCCGTGTCGCGACAGATTTGTCCAGGTTCCACTACTGTACTCAAGGAATGCAATCACCGTGCCACTGCGTGTTCATGTCCTTAAAATAATAATATACAACGATTTACAATCAGGAAGACTTGGGCAGAATACCGAGGTGTGTTCGTAAATGGGACGTGGACGTATCATAAGCGGGAAGTACTCGGAGCCCTTAGTCTCGACACCGTAGGTCTATCCTGGATCCGCCAGACCTGGTCGCCTGGAATCTATATTGCGTGGTTTGATTCGTCGTGGTAGCGGTTGATCTGGGGTGCGTCACCCATTCCATGCCAGACGCCGCGGAAAAGGCTCCGGCGTTTCGGCGGCATGGTGGCGACCACATCCGGTGCAGGACAACCCTTACCCCATTTTGCATTTACCGTGTTGTAGCAAGTAAACAGCGACAAGCGGGCTCGGTCAGAATTGTTCCAGCGAGTTCCTGAGTGGCAGAGCGCCTCCGTGAAAATCACTGCGGAACCCGCGGGACAATCATAGGTGTCCCAGATTTCGCTTTGTCGGTCGCTCAACTCTTCCGGCCGCTCAAAAGCCGCTTTGTGACTACCTGAAAGGAACAATGTACCACCGTCACCCGATTCAACGTCGTTCAATTCCCACACCACCCGCGTCAGGCCTGCGTGGACCTTGCCAGGGAGCATCTCATAAACATGAGAGCTTCCAGAGAAATTGAAGTATCCGCTTCCGCCATGTGGACGAAAGTTGTCGTGTCCGGCTTCTCGGTGGCTCGTGTAGGTATGGTCAAAACGAAAACCATAGCTGTCTTCTGAAGCCAATCCCTGGTTAGAGATAATCTCGTTCAAGACACCGACAACGGCTGGATGATCCAGGAGTATCTGGGACGGCCCACCGTGGTTATCTTGTTCTTCCGAGGGTAGCGTATCTCGCTCGTACAGGAAATTCATTTGGTGGGCACGGATCTCGTCTAGCTGGGCGGTGTTGAGAAGACCTGGTAACGTCAGCCATCCTCTCACGTCAAAGATGTACCTCTGGGCGTCCGTCATCGGGATCACTGGCAAGCCGTCTGCGTTGGTATTCGGTAGCAGCTGTGCGCTCATTCGCTTTCTCCTGTTTCACTGTCATCCACGATATAGACCATCAGAGATCTGGCGCCGTGGGCCCCGATTACGAGGGACTGCTCGATATCAGCCGTCTTTGATGGCCCTGAGATGAAGACGCCAAAATGTGATTCCTGCGGATCTATCTTCTCATAGGCTTCATGCATGTTATTCACGATTGCACTACCGTAGACTGTCAGAATGAGATGTTGTGTGATAAATAAGGCCGCATTGTGGACGAGCTTTTCGTCGGTAACCCAGATCGCTCCATTTTCTGCGACACCAATATCGCCATCGGCAATGAAGAGGTCTATATCCGCAAGGCTGTGTGGCGAGGCGGACCTCGTCAGATCGTCGAGATCGAGTTTGGCGATAAAACTGTTGGATGCCACCCTTGAGGCGGCTTGGTAATCGTCCAGTTTCTCGATGACTGATGGCAGTAACGATGGATCGGAGAGCCGTTCTGTGTGGCCTCCAACAGCCGAGACCGTTTCCCGGAACCGTCCTATAGGATCGTCCCAGGTTGTCAATTTCCGGCTCAGATCGGGAAGAGCGGTTTCCATCATCTTACGGTTGCGGATACGGGACAGAATCTTCTCTCGACTGTTCACCGATGTTTCTCTTTTCTATTGGCACTATACCAAGCCCCGAAAGACTGCTTCGGTGCTGGCGGCATGTCGCGCTGTTTCCACCATAGATTGAAACGGTTGTGGAATAGCCATGGAAAGCCGCGCATTACCCATCGCCCCATGCGACCGACCACTCGGAAAAGGGAAGCCGATCCCAGTATCCTTCCTGTCAGGAACATCGCGATTCTCTTTGTCAAGGCCAGGTTCCCGTTTCTACGGATCTGGTCGCGGAGCGTGAAAAGTTGATGGTGCAAGGGGATCTTGATGGGACATACGTCCGTACACGATCCGCATAGGGAGCAGGCGAACGGTAGACTATTGTGTGTGGCACTATCACTTACAGGATTAAGCACGGATCCGATAGGGCCAGGAACGGTGGTGCCATAGCTGTGTCCGCCACTGCGCCGGTAGACCGGGCACGTATTCATACAGGCGCCACAACGAATACAATGTAGCGCTTCCTGATAGTCTGACTGATCACGAAGCGAAGTGCGGCCGTTATCTAGTAGGATAATGTGGAGCTCGGAGTCATCCTGCGGCCCGTGGAAATGCGACGTGTAGGTCGTTATGGGTTGTCCCGTGGCCGATCGAGCCAGCAACCTGAGGAAAACGGCAAGATCTTTGGTGCGCGGAATGAGCTTCTCAATACCCATGCAGGCTATGTGTAGTCGGGGTAGGGTGACTCCGAGGTCGGCGTTGCCCTCGTTGGTACAGACGACGATGCCGCCCGTCTCCGCTATGGCGAAATTGACGCCGGTAATTCCGGCGTCTGCGGCCAGGAATTTCTCGCGCAGGTGGTTCCGAGCGGCTTCTGTAAGGTAGCTAGGATCGGTCGCGCCTTCGTCTGTTCCGAGATGTTGATGAAAGAGGTCGCCCACCTCCTCCTTCTTGATGTGTATAGCGGGCAAGACGATGTGGCTTGGCGACTCTTTCCGCAGCTGTACAATTCGTTCTCCAAGGTCTGTGTCCACCACGTCAATGCCCTGTTGCTCAAGATACGGGTTCAAGTGGCACTCTTCGGTGAGCATGGATTTGCTCTTCACCACCCGCTGCGCCCCATGGTTCTTCAGGATACTATGGACGATTTCATTATGCTCTCGGGCGTTTTGAGCCCAGTGGACTTTTGCGCCCAGTGCCGTGGCTTTTTGCTCGAACATCTGAAGATACTGGTCGAGCTGCGCGACGGTGTGCGTCTTTATGGCGGAAGCAGCCTCACGTAGCTTTTCCCATTCAGGCACATCATTAACCTGCTTGTCTCGCTTTTCACGTACAAACCAGAGGGCACTATCGTGCCAGTGCGCTTTATCGCTGTCACTGACGAAGACTCCGGCTTTGGAACTATGGTTTTCTGCGGTAGTGTTCATTTCAATGATGTTCTCCGGGAAGTCTCCCCCCGGCAAGTATCTGAGCGATGTGCAGCATGTGGATCGGTTTCTTCTGCCGCGAAATTAGTCCACCCAAGTGCATCAAACAGGACATGTCCGTCGCAGTGATCACTTGTGTTCCGGCTTGTTCATGATCGGCCAGTCGGTCAAGGCCCATGAGGCAGGATACTGCCTCCTCGTTGATCGCGAAGGTGCCGCCAAAGCCGCAACACTCATCGGGACGCTGCAAGTCGCAGAGCTCAATTTCTTCTACCATCTCCAGGAGCCGCCGAGTCTTGCTGAAATTTGGACCCGCCACTTCCGATGATTTTCCCATCCGTAGTTCACGCAGCCCATGACAGCTCTCATGCAGCCCCACGCGGTATGGAAAGCGGGCATCGATAGTTTCAACGCATAGGACGTCTGTCATGAACTCACATAGTTCATAGGTCTTGTCCTTGAGTTCCTGGAATCCTGCCAGCCCTGAAACATGATCTTCGTAGTGGTGCTTCACCATGGAAACGCAACTGCCGGAGGGGGCTACCACGTATTCGTAATCTCCGAACAGTTCGAGAAATCTCACTGCGAGTGGCCGAGCGTCGTCAACGCAGCCTGAGTTGGCCATGGGTTGGCCACAGCAGGTTTGTGAGGCCGGATATGCCACCTCGAGACCGTGGCGTTCCAGTATCTCAAGTGTAGCAATCGCCACATCTGGATAGAACTGATCGATATAACAGGGAATGAATAGTCCGACTGCCATGACACCTACGGGGTTGGGCTACGGGCCAGATAACGATTATCAGGATCAATAATATGGGAGATGCCCACGTGAAATGCCAGAGCTAATGTGGCTCCGGTATTACGTTGTGTTTGAGCGCATTGATCAGTTCTTACGGTAGTCGTGTATGGGATGCGGAATGGATCATTAGAGAGAATTGGTTTCGCCCCCCAGGCCGATACCATATGAAAGCCGCCTCCGGATATCCGGAGGCGGCTGT
>JABIQT010000952.1 GCA_018667995.1 Candidatus Latescibacterota bacterium | reverse complement strand
TCGTGGCGGTCGGCAATCTTGATCAGCGCATCAATCGAATGACAGACCCAATCGAGAACCTGTTCAGGATGCAGAAGATCAGATGTGTCATCATTCATAGTGTACCTTTGCTGTTTTGCACTTTTTCAGCGGCCAGTGCCAT
The DNA here is from genome assembly GCA_018667995.1 of Candidatus Latescibacterota bacterium. Taxonomy (GTDB): domain Bacteria; phylum JAAXHH01; class JAAXHH01; order JAAXHH01; family JABIQT01; genus JABIQT01. The sequence continues at coordinate 3,875 of JABIQT010000952.1, read as the reverse complement.
AGGGCATATTCCCAGAGACATGCTGGCATGCAATTCGTTCATCGACGTGTCAATGCAGAGCCAATTACACTGTTACAAAGAAGCGGATATAGGCAATTTGAAGCCACAGGATTTCAGGGCATTATGGTTTTTTTGTAACGTTTTCGGAGCAAGAGGACACTCACCACATGACTGCCAACCTATAAACTGACGTTTTCAGGGGACAGATGGAAGATTTCACACGAAGTATCGCAACGGCAACGGACCCCGATGTTTCAGACAACGAGCGTTGTAGGGCATTTGAAGCGGTCGTTAAGCGCTTTCAGGATATGGCATTTGGATATGCCTACAGTTTGCTTGGCGACCGCCATCTAGCTGAGAACCGCTGCTTAAGATGGGCTCATAACCATCTGGGAACGTTTTGGATCACTCAGTACGCCGATGCGCCCTTGGCCTGGTTCTGAAAGATCGTTGAGAGGCAGTGTCAGGGGCACCGTCGAAGACAGGCAGGTTGTCCTCGATTGGCCCTGCGCCTGAGGATCTTCTGTCGGTATGCGACGAACTCTCTGGGTGGCTGTACCGGGCGATATACTTGAAGCTGTGGGCGTCGACTGGAATGACGCGTGCTCTCAAGTGGCCTATGTTTCGTTTCTTAGCACCTCGAGCGGAGGGCTGCGATGAATGCCAAGGCTACAGAGCATTCCCACCAGGACGGTGACTCCAACGATAACGGAGAAGACCCCAAGTATCGGTAGAAGTGGAATGTCGTAGGCTATGTCAAAGAGGAAGAAAGCAAGGGCCCAGGATGTGCCGAGAGAGATCACCATGCCGGTGATCACTGCGAAAAAACCGAGAAAGAAATACTCGAGGAGCATGATCTTAAGTACCTGTTGCTTGACCGCTCCCAATGTCTTCAAGAGGATGCTTTCCTGAACACGCTGATACCTGCTATTAGTGATTACGCCTATGAGCACCACCAGTCCTGTTATGATGCTGAAGAGTGCCATAAACCTGACTACCAGAGCCACCTTCTCGAAAATGGCGTCGGCCGTGGTCAGAATCAAATCCAGATCGATGACAGATACATTCGCGAACTGCTTGACTACCTCTTGCTGCAAAGCCGCCGCTTGTTCGGCCGATGGCGTTCTAACGAGAACCACGTGGAACTGCGGTGCCGGTTCGAGTACCCCGACCGGAAAGAGTACTGAGAAGAAGCCACTGAAGTCGCCGCCAATTCCCCTGGCTTCTGTGGTTCTTATGCTGCCGACCGTAGTCTCCATGGGAAATCCCTGCACATCAAAGACGACCGGATCACCCACGGCAAGGTCAAGGTTAGCCGCAAGACGGGTATCAAGAGAAACAAATATCGTGTCCGTTACCGTCGCCCGTATTCCCCTCCATTTTCCGGCAATGATCTTTTCCGTGGGGGTCAGGGATGGCCGATACGACGCCCGAAATTCGCGTCTTCTGCGTCGCCCATCACGCCTTTGATCGTTTGGCTCGACCAACTGGCTTCCGCCGTAGGTGTCACCAAGTCTCATGGTGACCAGTGGAACCTGCTGTATGATTGCCATTCCGTGAGAAGCAATGAGTTCCTCAATGGGTGCCTTCTGATCCGTCTGGATATCAAACAGGACCATGTTTGGACTGTCTTTCTGATCGCCGATATCTATAAGCCCCATCAATGAGTGCTGCGTCAGATAGAGTGTGGTAAGAAGGCTTGCCCCAAGCCCCAGGGATACCATCAGTGTGACGGTCTGATTGTTGGGGCGGTACAGATTTGCGAGTCCCTGGCGCCAAACATAGCTCCAGGAAGCTGGATGATATTTCTGCACAGTTTTAATAATGAGATGGGCGATTCCAAGCAGCATGGCAAAGGATAGTGTGAGTCCAAGACAGAATGCCAGGCCGATGATCCAGTTTTGGGTCTGTGTAACCGAGAAGAGGAGAATGCTGCCCCCTATCGTTGCATATACGGCCCAGCGGAGAGGTTCCCCTGGCAGTGTGGCCGAACCCTCAAACGATGAGCGCAGTGTGATGAGCGGCGACACGGTGCGCGTGCTCAATAGAGGGAGGAGGGCGAAGAGGATAGCCATGCTCAACCCTATCAGCAAGCCCTGAAGAATTGGCATGGGAGAGAGTCCCATCTCGATGTCTACCGGTAGAAAATCACCTAGCAGCGCGGGTAGAGCGTTCATGACTCCAGTACCAAGCAGTACGCCCATCACCGAGCCCACGAGACCCATGGCCGATGCTTGAATCAGGTAGATCGAAAAAGTCTGAGATGAACTGGCGCCAAGGCATTTTAATACGGCTACGGTGTTCATCTTTCGTTTCATATAGGCATGGATCGCGCTTGCTACGCCTATACCCCCGAGCAGAAGGGCTACAAATCCGCCGAGATTCAGAAATCGATAGAGGTTGTCCAATATTCGGCCCAAGCGCTGTTGCTGCCCCAATACCGTGTCACTTCGGAGTCCGAGCCGACGGATTCGCGGCCGCAGTTCTGCCACCAATTGATCGACGTCTACGATTTCGGGAAACTTGAAAAATACGGTGTAGGACACCCGACTACCTCGATCGATCAGATCCGGATTCAAGTGTGCTACAGGAATATACACACGTGGCCCGATCATGCTCATGGCTGCATTTTCTCCGGGTATCTTCCGCAGTCTTCCAGCTATCTGAAAAGGGACGCCTCCCACGCGAATTTCATCTCCTACCTCTACACCGAACTGAGTCATCAAACCCGCATCCACAAGTGCTTTCTGGCCGTTCCGGAACGAGACACCTGCCGTTTCCGGCTCCGTGAGAAAACTGCCATAGAATGGATAGGGCCCTTCGAGGGCTCGAACTGATGCAATCCTTGTACCACCAGATTCGGGAACGAAGACCATAGAGGTGAAGCTGATCTGGCGAGACTGCAATCCCCCGAGAGAGTCAATCAGAGCTTCTGTCTCTGGTCCGAAAGATTGATTGCCTCGCAGGGCGAGATCCGCCCCGAGCAACATGCGCGCCTGTTCTTCCACCGCGATTTTCATGCTGGAACCCAATGTACTAATCGCGACCAGCGCGGCTGTGCCCACAACGATCGAACTCATGTACAGCAGAAGCCGTTTGCGATGAGTTCTGCTATCCCGCCAGGCCATACTGGCGAGCCATCGCCACTTGGCCCGTGGGTTCTTTGGTTTTGGCAGATCTGTCTCATTCATCTTTACCTCATAGACCGTCAGCTGCACAACAGCATGGCGTGACGATCCTCTGGCTCAAGCTACAGCATGTCCCGCATCCTCACAATCGATATTGATGGTACAATCTGTGCGCTCATCAATTCATCAATCGCTGACTATATTCGGCGACAAACATGGTTTTTTTCATGACTTCACAGGATCATCCACATATATTGCCCGGCAACGGGCAGTAGGTCTAAACATTCCAATTACTTAATCAATAATATGAGGAGGGGAGCCGTGCGTATAATTGATACCCACCAGCACCTCTGGGATACCAATGCTCTATCCTATCCATGGCTTGATGGATTTGACGCGCTCAGCCAGAAATACACGATAGCCGATTACAGGAAAGCGTCTGCAGGTATCGATGTAGCTGCTACCGTGCACGTAGAGGCGAATCCGGCTCCAGGTTCTGAGGTGGCTGAGGCTGCACGGTTGACCCAGTTGGCACAGGAGAATGGCTTGGTCGGTGCCATCGTGGCCTCCGCGCCGCTGGAAGAACCGAACGTCGCAGAGATGCTGAGAAGACTCTGCGAGTATCCTCTGGTGGTGGGCGTTCGACGAATGGCTTGGCACCGGGAAGATCCAGATTTCTATCGGGACCCCAACCTCATAAAGGGAGTACGGGCTCTCGCGGAATATAACCTGACGTTCGATCTTTGC
>JABIQT010000992.1 GCA_018667995.1 Candidatus Latescibacterota bacterium | reverse complement strand
GTGGAATGTACACGTGCGATGATCGACCATCTACCATTTGTAGATAGATCTTTCGACGCAGTGACCTGCTTGAATACCTTGTTGAACCTTCCCTCCCTGGATGTAGTGGGTACCGCCCTCAACGAGATGATGCGCGTAAGTGACGGAAAGGTCATCGTGGACATCCGGAACGGTGACAATCCAGTCCTGGTTGCGAAATACTGGTGGCATCGGCGCGATGCCACATTTGCGACAGTCGCCTATAGATTGAGGGATATTACCAGAATCTTTCAGTTAGGCGGATTCGATATTGAACACGCCTATCCCATTGGTTTGGGAAATCGTCTTGCTGCCTGGGGTTATGTGGTGGTAGCAGAACGGACCGGGATGAATGACTGATTGCATCATTGGTGTGAGCTTTTGGAATTCACCGCCGCACTGGATTTCTATTTCGGTTTTTCTAGTGACATCAAATAGCTTGAGGCCAGCCAGCGTCGAATGATGGGGATCCGTACAATTAGTTTGTCCAGCTTGAATCTACCGGGAAAGTAGGTCATTTTCTTCAGTCGGAAGCCATGCGCTGTGATAATCTCGAGAATGTGATCGGCGCTGTCCACGTCGGTATGGGTTTCCGCAAAGTGATGTTTCTGTTTTGACGGATCGCGTCCCGCAATGACATCCTTGAATTTTCTCAGTCTCATACTGAGATTGTATCGGGTCAGATTGTCTGTATGAATCACTAAGCGTCCCCCTGGTTTGAGGGCCCTCAGAACTTCAGCGGTGACCGCATTTTTGGTAGCCGTATCGATGTGCTCGTAGAAATCGGCCGCCACTACCAGATCGAACGAATCGACGCGATACGGTAGATGTCGGCCATTGCCTTGCACGATGGGCATGGGGCGGGTCTCAGTGGGCCAGAGGCTATTGCATCGCTTCAGAGGCCCCCAATCCAGATCCAATCCCAAAACAGCGAGTCCCTGGTTCGATAGGAAGTGGCCGACGGCCCCTATATCACAAGCCAGATCCAGTGCCGTTTCACCGTCCTGTGGATCTGCTATGTCGATAATAGCCCGTACGCGTCGTTCGTGTAGATAGACTTTTTCTAGATACAGTTCGTAGAGTTCACGTGGAAGCCGATCCACAAATCGCGTCACGGGGACGAATGAGTAGTAAATGGAGAAAAGGAAATCGTGAAGGTCTTCCTGATTATCGTAGAACGACCGAATCAGTACCTTCTCCATAGCAGCACGGTAAGATCCGGACTCCTCCAACTGCTGCTCGTAAAGCGCGTCATTCGACATACACGGATCCCGTAAGTAGACGAATCTGTCTGCCGCACCCATGCCGGCAGGTCAGATTGTCTCGTATTCCAGAGTTTCCTCTTCTATTCGAAGGAGATTTTGACCTTACGTTCTGGGCGTTCATGGAGATGGCCATGCCCTGGAAGCGCAATCCCTAAACGGATTGAAGGTTTTCCACCCTTCGGATAGATATGATGAAAAACCTGGGCGGGCACGTAGACGAAGTCGCCTGCCTTAGCATGCACAGGTTCGTCACGACCCTCTATGACCCAGTCGATCTCTCCCTCAAGTACCATCCACCACTCATCGTAATCATGGCAATGGTTATCGTTTTTCTGACCGTCTTCCTGCCATATAAACACGCCCACTACATGATCGGCCATAACCACTTGGCACGACGAAGGCGGTGTACCGAGTTGGCGCTTTATTTCATCGATGCTGATTTGATTAAGTCCGGCGTGCAGTACGGGATTTTGCATAGCCATGATAGTCTCCAGGTGGATTGGCGATGTGTTTAAACACTTGGTGGACAGTTACCTACGGAGCCGTTTCAGCTCAAAGCACTCTGTATCGATCTATAGTATCACTGTTTATGGTGACGCCAAGACCGGGACCTTCCGGTACGCTGATGTATCCTTCGTCATCAATGGTAAATCGTTCATGCGTCAATTCATGACGTAGTGGTGAATCGGACATGCAGAATTCGAAGATCGAGGCATTGGGTAGGCACGCGAGGGCATGAAGGGATGCCGCCATTGTGATACCGCTTTTGAAGCTGTGATTCACAACCTTCCTATTGTATCGGTCTGCGACAAGACCTGCGGCCACCATGGTTGAGATTCCACATCGACCTGGATCGGGCTGAACCCAGTCAATGCCTCCCGCTACAATCAGTCGTTCGAAATCCTCCAGTGCAGCCTCCGCCTCTCCAGTGGCGATAGGTATGGGACTGGCTGCCGAAAGTTGTCCGTAGCCAGCCACATCATCCGGCATAAGCGGCTCTTCAATCCAGAAGGGGTTGTATTCTGCGAATTGGTGTGCCCGCGTGAGCGCTGTTTTCCAGTCCCAGACCTGTCCGGCATCTATGAGCACGTCCACCTCACTGCCGGATCCTCGGCGGGCCTCTTTGACCAGGTCGATGTCCTGAGTTTCATCAGCTCCCATGGGGCCCCATCCGAACTTTATGGCAGAGAATCCCTGATCGGCGAACTTCCGACCGATTTCATAAGTCTCGGAGGGTGTATCGCCGAAGAGCACCGATGCGTATGCCCTGAATCTGGTAGAGAAGCCACCACCCAGGAGACGATAGACCGGGACCCCTGCAGATTTGCCGGCAATATCCCATAGGGCCAGGTTAACCCCAGCCATGGCATGGCGCCCCACGCCTGCACGACCGTAGTAGTTGGCGGCCGACATCATTTTCTCCATACAAACTTCAACAGCCAGTGGATCGGCATCGAGCAGCGCATTTCCAAGTCCGTTACAGATCTGATGAGACAAGGGAGCGTCTATCACCGCTTTGACCACTGATGGACACGAGTCTACCTCGCCCCACCCGGTGATACCAGAATCGGTTTCTATCTTGACTAAACAGGTATCCTGTGTACCGTCACACGCATCCGTAACGTCAGGTAGTCTCAAAACGAGGGCGGAAACATCCGTTATTCGCACGATCGGCTCCTGTATGGGATAGGCGGAATAGGTGTTCGAGTGAATACCATATTTCTGGTCTGAATCTGGAAGGTTGGTGTCGCTGAAAATACGTCGATCTTGCTCATTGTCAAGGAGGATCCTGACCGTGGAAACCACCCGTTAATTGGCTCTGAAACCCCATGAATACAGACGCTTCAGCCACAATAAAAAACTTGACACCCCCCCAGTGAGCGGATAGACTGGACGTACACCTTGGCGACGTCAGGAGGCAGGTTCTCAACCTGGTGGGTCCCCGCATCCCTGCCGGTACATTTTACCGGATTTCTGATGACCATCCCGCACACGGAAACGCGAGAAAGACCTTCTCGGAGATATCTCTCGGAATATGGTATGGACGTTGTAACCTTTGATGTAGAAGACATCCGAGTCTGCTTGCCCTATGAGGCTATAGTACTTAGTCCTGTCCTTGATGACAGCAGGATGTCGGTAAACGACTCCGGAAGCGGAACGCTCAACTCTACCATACATGTTGTCGATCTACGCCGAAAGTTCGGGTTTTCTACGATGTCAGGAGACCAGGGAACCCGATTACTGACGGCGGAAATATCTGGTCGAACGGTTGGTCTGGTACTTGACAGGTTCGCAACGGTGGAATTGGTCAGAAACGCCAAGATAAAGCCGATTGAGAAGGCGGGACAATCGTATATTGTCGGAGTCGTTGCGGACAAGGCAGACACGATCTTTCTTCTTGATTGGGATGAGATCCTTGCAGAGGACGATGTCTTGGACATCAATGAGTTATTCAGTCTGCCAGCAGTCGAACAGACCGGATCAAATGAATCAGACTTCCTGGTAGCAATCTCATCGGTAAATAGGGCCCTTCAGAGCGGCGTGACATCCGATGAAATCCGACGGACGGCTAAGAAATTTGGAATCCCTCTCAGTGTGGCCAACCGTCTTGTGACCTTCCATTTTCCCCGGATGTAGAGAGATTCAGATGATCAAGGATCAATTGCATACAGATGATGGTATCCCGGACGGTGCGGCAGGCGTCGTAACGGTCAGTCATACAGAGGCCAATTCAAAGGGCGGGCCGCTGCTGGAAGCTGTTTCCAAGGCGCTCGATGAACTGGATATTCAAGGTATTCTGGTCCGGGAAGTTGGTTCCACCGGGCTATTCTCAGCCGATCCCATGGTCCGAATCGCTTCACCTGATCTGTCTCAGATCGTATATGGTGATGTACATCCCGATACAGTAGTCGATGTCCTATCTAAACACCTTGTTTTTGGTGAACCAGATCGTGAACAGGCGATCTATCAGATTCCAGGGACCCGCACCCCGGTCCCGAATCTGCCCACCATGTCAGATATGGAGTTCTTCTCGAGGCAGAGCCGTGTCGTCTCGCATCGCTGTGGATATATAGTACCTGCCCGAATCGACGATGTTTTGCGGTCGGGCGGCTATCTATCACAGGATGCCGCACTGGGCCACACTCGGGATGAGGTTATGGGAGCCTTAGAGAGCTCTGGACTACACGGGCACGGCGGCAAGGGTTCGACCATCATGGAACAGTGGGGGTTGGCAGCGGAGCAGACCACAGAAACCTGTCTGATCTGTAATGCGCTCGAAGTAGATGAAGCCTCTGTTAAGGATAGATATCTCCTGGAAGGCGATCCCCATGCCCTGATAGAAGGCATGGCCATCGCCGCTTATGCTCTGGGCGCACGTATAGGAATAATAGTCGTCAATCCATCTTATCGTCTGGCCCGCGCGCGCTTGGAATCAGCGATAGCGGAGGCGCGCCGGCACCGACGACTTGGATCTAATATCCGAGGCGGCGCATTCGAGTTTGATTTGACCGTGCGCTCTGGTCCGGTAGGATATGCCGCAGGCGAAGAGTCGGCACTGGTTTCCTTTCTTGAGGGGAAAGCGGGGCCCCGCACGCTGTCGCCAGAGGCTGTCGCCGCCGGTCTCAACGGGTATCCGACCATTGTAGGGAATGTCGAAACATTCGTACGAGTGACGACCATTCCATTCGATGCTGATCAGGAAGACCCTCTACCCACAAGGTTATTTACGCTGGAAGGAACGGCGGTAGCCGGAGTAGTTGAGGTAGAGGTGGGTACCACATTACGCGATCTTGTCTGCGGCATAGGCGGCACGGATGCTCGGGATATAAAGGCAATCTGTATAGGTGGTCGGATGGGAGGGATTCTGTCTCCGGATCTTCTGGACACGCCTCTGACCCAGCAATCCTATAAATGGCTGTCTATATGGCCCGGTACGGGTCTCGTGACCGTTTTGGATCAGTCGACGTCAATTCTTTCATGGCTGCAGGATCATTTGCGATTTGCGGCATCTGAATCCTGTGGCTACTGCACGCCGTGTAGAGAGGGACTGGCTCAAGCGCGCATGATAGGAGACAAGCTTGGGACCTCCGAAGGACAGACGGGCGATCTGGCCGTTCTTGATCAGCTCAGCCAGTACGTCCGAACATCTTCCATGTGCAGTTACGGCCACGCAGTGCCGTCGGGCGTCACCACAGCCCTACAGCATTTTGGCAATGAGATTCGTGAGCAGGTGACGGCCCAACAGTAAGTTGTTCTGAGTTTTTACTATATTAAGTGTGACATATGACCACAACCGCCCCAACTAACATGGTATCGATCACGCTGAACGGCCAGCCATTGGAGGTTGCCTCGGGGACCACTGTTCTCGATGCCGCCAAGGACTTTGGGCTGTCCATTCCGACACTTTGCAGCAATGACCGTCTTCGCACTTTAGGTGCTTGTCGCCTGTGCCTGGTGGAAGTTGACAGTGAAGAACAACTGCACTCGGCATGTTCTTTCACTTTGACCGATTCCGTGGAT
>JABIQT010000491.1 GCA_018667995.1 Candidatus Latescibacterota bacterium | reverse complement strand
TGAGCATTCCAGACGACGCGCTAGTATGCTACACACCTTTCGCCGGTTTCCTGGACGCAGCGCGCTGCGTTGATACGCATGTGGCCATGGCCGTGAACGGCGGCGCTGAAGTGCTTCAGGAATGCAAAGTCTTGAACATCGATTTATCAGGCGAATATCCTGAGGTCCACACATCAGAGGGGAAATTCAGAGCGCGGCGCTTGATAGTTGCCGGTGGGCCGTGGTCGGGCGATCTTATGGGGGACCTTGCGATACCCTTAAAGGTGACCAGGCAGCAGAAGTGTTATTTTACGTGCGATCGATCCAAGGATCATCTTCCGGCGAGCCTGCCTGTATACGCGGACTATGAGACGGATTACTACGGATTTCCATGGTACGGCAGCGGCGTGAAAGTCGCGGATGATATTCATGGCCCAACGATACACCCCGATCAAGTAGACCGGGCACCCGACAAGGGTCTGGCAGCCAACCTACAGAACTGGTTACAGAAACTGATGCCCTATCGCAAATTTACCTATCATAGCACGGATACGTGCATGTACACGGTGACACCGGATAGAGATTTCATATTGGGGCGACACCCTGAGCATGCAGGGGTTATTCTCGGCGCCGGTTTCTCGGGTCATGGTTTCAAATTCACCACGCTGATAGGGCGCTGGCTCGCCGACCTGGCTCTACGCGATGAAACCAACTATGATATGAGTCGGTTCAGTCCGGACAGATTCACCGTGTGACTATTGAGGCGGTTGACAGACACGGCGAAGGCCGGTATTTTGCGAGGGCATTTTGAATGACCGGTTTCCACCCTCGCAAGCAACCTCAATGGAGTACAAATATGAGTGACCAACAATTGCCGTCTGAAAAGAGCATGGCCAAGATGAACAAATATGTCGAGAAGTATCTGGAAAAGACAGGAACATCCCGACATCCGAATGAGGAAGTGACGGAGTCTGTGATCAAAGGGCTTGCCCATCATGTAGATGAGCTAGGGCGTCCCTTGTGTCCGTGTAATTTCTATCCGGACAAGAAGGAAGAGTTAGAGCGGAGTCGCGAGTGGGTGTGTGCGTGCGACGAGATGAAGATCTACAAGTACTGCCACTGCCTTCTTTTCGTCAGAGACGACGGATTGCCCATTACGGAGTATCTGCCAGAGGGTCATGAGGGCAAACAGATTTATGGCGTCGTGGAAGACCCGACTCCCGAAAACGGACGGGAGCTAAGACACAAGTCAGACGAGTACGAGGCCTCACACTAAAAGTGAATGCTCGATAGGAGAATCAGCCCCCCGGCAATCGCTGGGGGTTTTTTTATGGCGCAATGTTATCTGTCTAATCCTGAACCAACGACGATTCGAGTGCCTCAAGAACTGCAACCGGACCAAGAATCGACTCCCTGGTCTCCGGGCAAGATCCCGTCCGAAAAACGTCAACAAAGTCCTGGATCCCTGTCAGATAGGTATTATCGTCATAGACAATATTTCTGTCGAGACGTCCTTTCTCACCTATGACTGAAATGTGAAACGCTGGACTCCCCTCTTTGATCAGATTCATGGCGGCGACAACCCCGCTATCGAAACGTATGGTAGCAACATGATTCCCCTGCGTGCCCTTGTACACACCAGCATCAACGACATCATACCCGGTAAGTCGAAGCAGCATATCGACCTGGTGTATCCCATAGAAGAAGACACTCCCGTAGGGGGAATCGATATCGCACGGGCCGGTGGTAACAACAGAGGATATTTGTCCGAGCTCGCCGGCTTCACGCATCAGGTCTGCAAATGCGGCTTGCTTCGGCAGCACAGAAAACGAAGTTACAGGCACTCCCAGAGCTTCAGCCCGGTCGAGGAACTTATTGCCTTCCGCGCTACGGTAGCAGAAGGGCTTATCGATAAAGAGAGGGATACCCGCCTCGAGAAGTGCCTCAGCCGCGGGAAGGTGGTCCTTCGGATGACGGTGATCAACTACAGCCGCATCGACCTCTCCGATGAGATCCTTCGGACTATCGACAATGCTTGGAATACGTCCCTTTTCGGCCGCTGCCCGGGCAAATTCAGGTGTTTCACCCCAGACGCAGACGACCTCGGCATCCGGAATCAGTTCGTCGACGTTGATCGTCTTGGCAATGGCGGCCGTGTGACTATTCTCCGCCCCTACAATTCCAATTCTCAACATTTGACTTTCCTTTGTTTTCCTGGAACTACTCAGAACCGTATTCAAACTGTCCGTAAGATATATCAGCAGCGTCGAGCGATATTCCCATGGGTATATCAACACGCCAACTATCCGTCACCATCTGTGAAGAATCGAGCGCTGTAAGCGAATTCGAGGCTTCGGTTATCTACCGGCTGATTTCATGGATTCACCACATTCTGTGGGTTTCCACCGAGGTATGCGAGTACATTGTCCACCGCCCCCTCATTCAACAGATCCACACCCTCTGGCGTCATGTCCGCACAGTGGGGGGTCAGCACAACCTGATCCATCGATAGCAACGGATGTCCAGCAGGGATCGGCTCAGGATCGAACACATCAATTCCTGCTCCACCCAGATGTCCACTTTTTAGCGCCTCAATCAATGCGTCCGTATCAACGAGGCCACCGCGCCCGCAGTTGATGAAAAGCGCATCTTTTTTCATATGACCAAATTCTCTCGATCCCATCAAATGATGCGTGTCTTGCGTCAAGCTGATATGAAGACTAACCACATCGGCTGTTCCGAGCAATTGCTCAAGAGCTACATAACGAAGACCGTAGGCCGCCGCCTTTTCATCTGACGGATTAAAGGTCCAGGCGATCACATTCATCCCGAGTGCATTCGCAAGCCGAGACAACTCTGAACCGATATGACCCGTGCCGATGATGCCGAGAGTCTTACCTTGAAGGAATACGTTATCGAGGCGCGGCCAACCACCTGCTTTGATTTCCGAGGTGAAATATGCGGCTCTCTTTGAGAGTGCAAAAATCAATCCAAGTGTGTGCTCCGCTACAACAGGCGCCGTCCGCCCTGGCTGATTGCACACAAGAACATCGCAGGATCGGGCAGCCTCAAGGTCAAACATATCCGTGCCGATGGAACAGGTAGATGCCATCTTAAGTTTCGGAAGGCGTTGAAGGGCTTCGGCCGGCCACTTCACGATACCTCTTGAGTTGATCATAATGTCTGCGTCTTGGGCCCTGGTGATTTTTTCCTCCAGCGTCTCTGGTCGATCTTTGTAGAGTACCACACGACCAACACCCTCCAGACGCTTAAGATGCGGAGATCCCTGTATCTGTGGAGGATCGTCTCCTGGAATTACGATGGTAACTTCGTCCCGCTGCCCCATGTTTTCTCCTTAAGTTCCTGACAATCTCATAATGGAAAGTGCAATCACCTTGCTGCTCTGAACCATGTGCTCAATTTCACAGTATTCATCGGGTTGATGCGCCAAATCGAGCATGCCGGGTCCGTATGCGATGCATTGGGATACGCCACCGATGTTTACCACATGTTTATGATCATATGTTCCGGGACTGGCAATATACGAAGCCGGCGTGTTCAGCACGTCCTGAATAGCCCCAGTTGCCGCCAACACCACATCGGCATCACGGGCCGTTTCAACGGGCTCGACAACCATCAATTCCTTCAATTCAGCCTGAAAGTCCGGGTCCGCACTGCGCATTTCATCTAGAATGGCATTGATCTCGAACTTCACATCTGCGATGGGTTCTTCTATCAAAAAACGTCGATCAAACACGGCAGCACAGCGATCTGCTACACACGGTGAACCGACTCCGTGTTGAGGCTGTCCGCCGAAAATACCGTTGATATTCAAAGTAGCTTGGCGGGCGCCTGGCGGCTCAACCGGCATAGAAGTATGTCTTCGAGCGAGTTCAGGGCGCAGACTCCGATCTATTCTATCAATCAGACTTCCCATCATGTCGATCGCATTGCTTCCAAGAAATGGCATGCTTCCATGAGCGATCCGCCCCAGGGTTTCAATTTCGAACCAGTAGACTCCCCGGTGCCCGAGACAAATCCGGTCTACGTTGAGCGGCTCAGGGATAATGACACATGCCGTCTTCTCAGGTGTAATAAAACCTTCTTCCGCCAGGTGGGCCATACCAGCAAAGCCACCACTCTCTTCGTCGACCGTACCGCTGAACTCCAGAGCACCGAACAGATCTACGCCCGAGTCTCGCAAAGCCGCGGCGGCAAACAAGGCGGAGGCGATCCCGCCCTTCATGTCACAAGCCCCCCGGCCGTAAACCCTACCATCCTTAACAGTCCCTCCGAAGGGATCTACCGTCCAGCCTTCTCCGGCCGGCACCACATCCGTGTGTCCATTGAGGTGGACCGCAGGGCCAGCTCCACTGCCTTCTAACCGACCTAAAACATTCACACGTGGGAAGTCCACGGAATGGTCTGGATGATCTTCTGCCACAATGTAGGACACATCATAGTGCAGGTTCGACAGAAAATCACCGATGAGGCGGGCGCATGGATCGTAATTCTCACCAGGAGGGTTTATGGTCGGTATTCGAATGAGTGACTGCAGGAAGCCGACCATCTCATCACGAAATCGGTCAATTTGACCGAGGACTCTACGCTCTGCCGATGTTAACATGAGGGAAACATTGGGATAGGATCGTCCAGGTTTTAACTAATGTCTGTTAGAGGAGAGATCGTCGACATCATCCAGGAAAGACCTTACCTGATCAGGGTGGTCTGTGAAGATGCCGTCCACACCGATGCGATCGAAAAATAGTGAAAGGAGCGACTCAAATCCATTGGCATACGAAGGTAAATAATCAGCACGAAAGGTATATGGATGTACGATGAGACCGATGTCGTGGGCGTCTCTAGTCAACTCTGTGATTACAGGCCCGGTCTCGCGGCTATTCTTTTCGGCGAGATTCAACGGTTTTACGAGAAGACCAATGTACGGTCCAATTCCTTGGGCGTAGGTAGCAATATCCGCAAGGTGGGTTCGTGTAGTCGAGTCCGCTTCACTTGCTCCCAGCAATTGAACGAGCTTGATCTCGGCGTGTAGTACAAAACGAATTCGCCGCAATTCATCCCTGTCGAAGCACTGCAGGAAAGCGTTGCTGGTTGCATCATTATAGCCATATCTATCGAGGATCTCCAAAACAGCCTTGCTAATATCCTTGCCCTGGGTCCGATGCCAGGCCGGCGATTTGATCTCCGTATAGATGCCGACCGCTCTGCCTGTGGAGCGATTCAAGCTCTGGATCAATTCAATCTCTTCCGCGAACGTGGGGATCTGATACGAGGAATGGCCACCCGGAAACCTGTTTTCAAAGATGGGCTC
>JABIQT010000919.1 GCA_018667995.1 Candidatus Latescibacterota bacterium | reverse complement strand
TGGAGAGTTTGCATACGTTCCCGGAAGCCACAAGTCGGATGCGGGGCCATACGATCGCGTACGTGATCCGGCGGCCATGCCAGGTCATCTCCGATTCCCCGCCAAGGCTGGAACCGCTATCATGTTTAATTCCTACGGATGGCACACGGCAATGGACAACCACTCCGGAAAGCCACGAAAGTCTATCATACTGATTTATGAGAAGCGGACTCCCGAACGTGTACGACCTGAGGCTTTTGCATCCATATCCGAACAGTTGAAAACGCCTGAACGCAGGCGCCTATTCAGTCAGGAGTCATAATGCTGAAAGTTGACGCCCACCTTCACGTGTTCACGAAGGCCTCCCGCGAGTTTCCTCGCGAGATCAGCGACCGGATGCCCGCCGAACGTGATGAATCGGTGGAAAAACTGATGACATCCATGGACAGCCATGGCATCGATCAAGCCGTTCTTGTTCAAATCGGGGGAACGAACATCCCGGAGCACGCATACCTTCTCGACTGTCTCAAGCGCTATCCCGGTAAATTCAGGGGAATCGGCCTGATCCCTCCGGATTGCGATGCTCCCGAAGATCATATGGATAAACTGGCTGACGGAACCGGTATCATAGGATTTAGATTAAACCACATAGGCGGGCCCAGTGATCCATTTGCCCCCATAGATATACGAAAGTTTGAGAACTATCGCGTTTGGAAACATGCTGCCAAGAAGGACTACGTACTCTGGGTCTATCTGAGGGCCCGAGACGCCCACCTGCTGGGGTACATGGCAGACGCGTTTCCCCAGGTAAGGACTGTCATTAATCACCTCGGTGTGTGCCCCGGCGAGGGCCGATTTTCCTGGGATGAACTCGGACGACCTCAATGCGAAATACCCGCCTATCCACCTGCTTATCACACCACACATCGACTCGGCCGGTACGAGAACATCTCCATGCTCCTTTCCGGGCACTACGCTTTCAGCCGTGAAGACTATCCATATCGTGATTTCGCGTCGTGGCACCAGAGTCTCATGCGCACCTATGGATCTCATCGACTCATGTGGGCTACGGATTTTCCCTGGATTCTGGAGAATCCAGGCTACGGCCCTTTAACGAAGATAATCAATGAGTT
This sequence comes from Candidatus Latescibacterota bacterium, assembly GCA_018667995.1. Classification (GTDB taxonomy): domain Bacteria; phylum JAAXHH01; class JAAXHH01; order JAAXHH01; family JABIQT01; genus JABIQT01. The sequence goes on along the minus strand of JABIQT010000919.1, from coordinate 935 downwards.
GACACCGGACATCTCAGCCGACCAACTGGATGATATCATGGGCAGTTCCGCACGACGGATCCTTCGTTTCCCAGATCTGCCCAAATGAGACTTGGCATTGGATTCTCTCACGAAAACTTCACCGTCGAGAACCTCCTCTACGCCCGACAGCTGGGTGTCACAGATGTGATTGTGCATGGCCCCAGACTCGGCGACAATGGAGTCCTGGAATACGACGAGCTTGTACAAGTAAAGCGCATGGCGACAGAACAAGGCCTCCGGCTGGCGGCTATCGAGAATTTGCCCAGGGACCACTGGCATGACGTACTGCATGCCGGATCTGACCGAGACAACCAGATCGAAAACGTGTGTCAAACGATACGCAACATGGGACGCGCAGAGATTCCGATCCTGGGTTATTATTTCAGCATAGTAGGCGTATGGGGGCATTGGCGCTCGTACCGTAGCGGGGGCGGTAGAGGAGGAAGCGGCGTAAAGAGCTTCGATCTGGCCAAGGTTACCGATCAGGCGCCCCTGGCTTCTGGTCCCGTGACCGTAGAAGAGATGTGGTCACGATTGGCTTACTTCCTGGAGCGCGTAGTTCCAGTTGCGGAAGAGTCAGGCGTGAAATTGGCGGCACATCAGGACGATCCGCCGGCAGGCTATCTCCGAGGTGTAGGTCGTCTTCTGACCAATCACGAGAACATGCAACGCCTGATCGATCTGGTTCCGAGTCCCAACAACGGTCTCGAATTCTGCCAGGGAACGGTCGCCGAAATGGGGATAGACGGCGTAATAGAGGCCATTCATCGATTTGGAGCCCAGAAGAAGATCTTCTATGTTCATTTTCGAAATGTGAAAGGGCAATTCCCGAAATTCGATGAGGTGTTCGCGGACGAAGGGGACGTGAACATGTTCGAGGCAATGAAGGCCTATCGAAGTGTCGGATTTGATGG
>JABIQT010000271.1 GCA_018667995.1 Candidatus Latescibacterota bacterium | reverse complement strand
GCGCCAGGGACATGTCCGTAATTAACACGCCGCCCAGAGAGCGACAGCCGGTTCACACTGAGGTGATCAAGTTCGAGGAAGAGATGATCCGGGAGGCGATCTTGCGTGAGGTGGATCGCGGTGGCCAAGTGTTTTTCGTGCACAATAGAGTGCAGTCGATAGATGGGATGGCCACGTATCTTCAGCGACTTCTGCCCCAGGTAACGTTTGCAGTTGGGCACGGTCAGATGAATGAGAGGGAACTGGAGGGCGTGATGGTCGATTTTATGGAGAAGCGATACGATTGCCTCGTATCCACCATGATTATCGAGTCAGGCTTGGATATACCGAATGTGAATACCATTATCATCAACCGAGCCGATAGATTTGGTTTGGCCCAGCTGTACCAGCTCAGAGGGCGCGTCGGCCGGTCCAGCCATCGGGCTTTTGCATATCTGACGATACCTGCATCCGGTATGGTTACGCCGGATGCGCGGAAAAGGTTGGCGGTGATTGCGGAGTACACGGCTCTTGGCTCAGGGTTTCACATTGCCATGCGCGACCTCGAGATACGTGGGGCCGGGAACTTACTTGGTGCGCAGCAGCACGGGTTCATGGCGGCTGTCGGGTTCGACCTCTACTGCAGATTGTTACAGGAGGCGGTACAGGAAATAAAGGGTGAGATCCCGGAGGAGGGGCCGGAGCCGTCTATAGACTTGCGGGTTGGTGCGTACATTCCTGACGAGTATATCGCAGACAAGAAACTCAAGGTAGGATTCTATCAGCGTCTATCGCAAATGGCACGCGAAGAACAGGTTGACGAGGCCCGAGAGGAAATGCGTGATCGGTTTGGGCGACTGCCCGATCCTACCAGTATTCTATTGGACCTCGTATCCATCAAACTTCTTGCCAGGTCAGCTCGCCTGCGATCTGTGACGGTCCGTGACGAGGGACTGATGATTTCATATCCGGAGGGCAGATATCCCACGAAGGAACAGATTGGCGCCCTTACCAAAGACGGGTCACACCACATAGAGTTTCCCGGCAGTGCCTTGTTTCAGATCAAAGTCAATCTGACAGATTCAACCGGCGTAGAACGGGTTGATATCACAAAAAAGATGTTGCAAAAGCTAGTTTGAGGCCGTATTTAGAGCCTATTATTTTCAGTGTTTGGGCCCCCTTTGGATATCCCGATATGAAGCCAATTCTGTGGATCTCGTTTGCCCTCATTGGGGCGTGGCCAGATCTCTCATGTGAGCCTGCCAAAAAAGTCGATTCCGGGCCCGTTGTGGCGCGCGTTAACGAAACGGTTCTGACGACCGGCGACATGCAGACGGAAATGCAGACGGTAGTCCTACCTGCAGCTACCTCGCAGATGCAGCAGGAATGGGTTCAGGAGTGGATACAGTCAGAACTGATATATCAGGAAGCTTTGCGTCTAGGGTTGGATCAGGACGAAGAACTCTCAAGAGAAGTGCAGCGGATGCAGCGCGATTACCTGGTGAATGTGTTTCTTGAGCGGAAACTAGCCGAGGAATCCCGTGAGGTATCACCGGCCGATATGGATGGATATTACGAAGAGCACAAAGAGGACTTTGTACGTCAGGAACCTGAATTCCGCCTCAGCGTTATTGTACTACCGACTGAGGGTGATGCAAGAGAGGTCTGGCGAAATCTTGTCAGGGGACGCGCGGACTTCGGAGAGATAGCACGTAGTCGTTCCCAAGACGTGATATCCGCCCAGAAGGACGGCGATCTAGGGTATCTCAAACCCGGGGATATCATTGATCCAGATTTCAGAGACATCGTATTTGCCATGCGTGTAGGGGATTTATCCCGCGCCGTGCCAACGGAGTCCGGTTACTGCATCATTCAGGTCACAGATGCCCATGAATCAGGCTCTGTTCGTGAGCTTGAAGAGGTGCGTGGAGAAATCGTAAATCGCGTCCTGGAGGAAAGGCGCAAAAACCGGATCAAGGAACTTGTAGATGGGCTTCGCGTGAAGGCAGATGTTGAGGTTGACCGGACGCATATCATTCGTCAGATGAGACAGGAACCCGCCAGCGCAGTTCCTGAAACGCAGGAGTAAAACATGCTGTTATGGATGCGCCGCACGATCGTAATCTTTGCCGTGGTAATTTCCGCGCATACACCGTCACACGGACAGGAGATCGTTGATTTTATCGTGGCTGTGGTTGACAACGAAGCCATTCTCTACTCAGATGTACTCCAATCTTCGCAGATGTATTTTCTCCAGAGCCAGACGAATCCAGCCAGTTTGAGTAAGCAGGAAGTCGATGGTGTGCAAGATAGATTGATGAAGCAGATGATTAGTGCGCGTATCATTATCGCGGCCGCAGAGCGGGATAGTCTCGATGTGCCTGTAGACCAGATCGACAACTCCATTCGGCAAGTTACAGACCAGCTTACCGAGCAGTATGGTTCGAAGGAAGCTCTCGAGGAAGCTCTTGCCAAAGACGGATTTACACTCCGTGATTGGCACCGCCTGTTAAGGAAACAGAAGCGGGAAGAGTTTCAACAGAGGAGACTCGAAGAAGCACGCTTTGGTCAGATTCGAGTCTCGGGAAAGGAAATTGAGGCCTTCTTCCATACCAATCAAGACAGTATTCCGATCAAACCGATCAAAGTCAACATCAGCCACATTATGACGTCCGTCCGTCCAGATGCCGACCGCGAGGGAGAACTCAGGGCGCGTATCGAGGAAATTGAACGTCGTCTCAAAGCAGGTGCCGAGTTCTCGGAGCTGGCCAAACAATTCTCGGAAGACCTCGAGAGTGCTAGGAACGGTGGTGATCTTGGCTTCTTTTCCCG
>JABIQT010000916.1 GCA_018667995.1 Candidatus Latescibacterota bacterium | reverse complement strand
TTTGGTGTTGCCATGGCCAGAGCTACCAGCACAGTCTCATCATCGGAGGGCGTATAATCCTCAAAGACCGCATTGGACAACAGAGTGGCTTCTTCTCCCACGATTTCGATTTCGGCTTCTCCGATCTCATAGTCGTCGAGGGGGCGCTCCGGATCGTGGCGAGCGTAGACCCGGGCCAGCTCATACTGCTCGGAGATTCCATGCTCGGTACCATAGATCACCTGGTACGAGCCGTCGCCCAGAGGCTCCGCTGGAAGGAGCACGGTGGTCGTGGGTTGCCGGAATGATGCGGCGGATTCTGCGGGGACCGCAGCCTGTGGTTGGCCGATGGCCAAATTGCCAGGATGCATAAGGGCGAGAATAGATAGCAGCGTGATCGGGAAAAATCTCATAGGAATTCACCATTCTTTGATGTCGGGCTGAGCAGTGCAAACGAATTCCGGCGGTCAGTACAGTGTGACAAACCTGCGGGGACCGCAGCATATTACTCGGTTTGGATTCCCCACGGCTTACTATCCGAGGGAGTACATTTACGCGGGCAAAATTGATTGCCTGAAAACGGTCCGTCAAGCTCTATTTAGTGTATCGGTTACAGTGGTCCAAGGTTATCCCGAGACGTCTCCCGTAGATTGACATGGACTAGGAGAAGACGACATGCTGACGCCTTGCAGAACAGATTGGTTTTGCAGGGGCACCGGAGGTCGCGCTTTCCATCACCTGAATCTATCAAGCGAATGACCAGAAAAACCACCTAGTCTATGTGGCGTCTCGGAATTGGTGGGGAGGCGGCTGTTGCTTTTCGTGGGTTACGGATGCAGATTCTCTATCGTAACACTGTCACCAAGGCCGCCTCATACAACCATGGAGATCATCTATGCGAAGCCATACAGCGGCGTTTCTCAATATTGCAGTAGCTCTGGTTTTTGCTGGGGCCATTATGATGACGACCTCGGCATTGTCGGGTACACAGTTTGACGAATACACAGAGATCGTGATGTATTCACTGATCGCCGTGTGGATCATACCATTTTCGTATCTATCGGTACTGGCGAAGCGCGCACAGAAGAGAGAGAATCAGTAGGCATTGTCTGTCCTGCCGGTGGGAGTGCTTGGAGGATTCGCGAGACCGGCAGTGGTGCTGCCGCAACCCCGAGCATGTTTGGAGTCAGGTCCCTGAACGTCGTGGTTATACAATCTCGCGTATAGGGTTGGCGGCAAGTCATTCTGCTACGAGCCAGGTTCAATCCCTAAGTGCCTCGTCAACGGCCTTTCGGAGAACGGGAAGAAGGTCCTGTTCGAACCATGGATTGCGCCGCAGCCATGGATTGTTTCGTGGACTTGGATGGGGGAGTGGCACCAGATGTGGCCAGTGGGTTTCCCAGGATTTTACCAGATCCGTTACTGACATTCCCGTTCTTCCGAAATGGTAGTCCTGAGCGTACTTGCCTAGAACGATCGTTACTTTGATTTTATGCAGATGTGACAGCAGCGCTGTGCGCCATGCAGGTGCGCATTCTGACCTCGGCGGAAGATCTCCCGAGTTTCCGGTCCCAGGATAGCAGAAACCCATTGGGAGGATCGCGATCTGCTCCGGATCGTAGAAGACCTCATGGGTAGTGCCCAGCCACTCGCGCAACCGGTCCCCGCTGGGATCATCAAAGGGGATGCCGGATTCATGAACTCGGGTTCCGGGAGCCTGCCCTGCGATCAGGATTCTGGCATTGGCGTGTACCTGTAGGACCGGTCTCGGTCCCAAGGGTAGATCCTGGGAGCAGATGGTACAGGAATGCACCTCTGCAAGCAGGTTCAAAAGTTCAGTCATGTGAAGTGGATTTTCCTGGAAAACTTCAAACTGCGGTTCATGGACATAGAGGGATAGCGCGACCAATTGTCCGGATGATTTGACAGGTGTCAGGCAGGGTAGTGGTCGGCCACCAGATTCAGCTCGATATCATGTTCAAGGAGTGCCTTAAGCCCGGCCAGGACGTACGAAAATCCGCCCATGGCATCGATAGCTTCCGATATTACCTCATCGTCCGATCCTTCAAAGCCCCAGTTGGAAATTGTTACGAGGGTCGTATCGTCGGACCGAGGCGTAAATCGCCATTCCACGGGAGACGGCGGCTCGTTCCACTCAATCAGGATGCGGCATTGACTTCGATCTCCTTCACGAAGACCTTGCCAGCAGCACCGTACATCACCCACTCCCAGACGACTTCTTTGCCCGGTTCCAAGCGGCCACTGCTCTTGGTAAACCAGAATCTGGTGGTAATGGCCGGGTCCACAAATGCTTCGAATACCCTTTCTACAGGGCTGCGAAAGAGCATCTGTGTCGATACGCGAGGTTGTGATTTAAATGCCATATTTGGCTTTCCTTGATCAATGCGAGTGATCTGCTCCTCGGATCTGCCGTGACTCCATGCTCCGAAGTTTTGGCCAGAGACCGTCCAATTAGAATAGCTGATACGCGGTCCACCCGCCGTCGATCGGAAGGGTCTCCGCAGTTATGTAAGCGGCCGCATCACTTGCCAGAAACAGTACGGCATCGGCTACCTCGTCTGGTTCTCCAAGTCTGCGCATCGGGGTACGTCGTTCATAGGCCTCAACGGTGGCTGTGCCTTCGGCGAGCCCCTTGCGTACCATGTCGGTCATGACGACAGCAGGCGCGACACCTACCACGCGAACGCCTCGTTTCGCCCACTCGATACCCAATGCCTCGGTCAGCGACATCAACCCGGCCTTCGCCGTGCCGTAAGCCACACGGCCTTCGATAGGTTTGCACCCAATCACTGAAGCGATGTTGACGATGACGCCCTCACCGCGGGCGAGCATGGGCTCCGACACAGCCTGGCTACAGTAGAACGCGCCAGAGAGCATCACATCAATGGTTTCCCGCCATTGATCAGCAGGAAGAGATTCCGCTGGACCTTTATGGGCGACACCGGCGTTGTTCACCCATACGTCGATGGCTCCGTGGTCTGTGACGATGCGATCTACGAGCGTTCTGCTCTGCTCCGGCTCTCGTACGTCGAGCAGGTGGAAATGGGCATCTCGGCCGGCGGCACGGAGTCTCTCCGCTGCCGCATTGCCAAATTCCGCGTGGACGTCGGTCAGAATGATCGTTGCGCCTGCCTCACCGAAACGCCGTCCCATTTCAAACCCGAGGCCGCCAGCACTTCCTGTAACCACAACCGTCTTGCCGGCATATGTCATCTCGCCCATCAGATCTCCTCCACAGCAGTTTGGTCGACGATTCATGATATTCGATGTAATAGAACAACGTTCCCTATTAGACGTTTCGGGAAATGTACGGGCACCCGCGTCGCGACGCAGGATGTTCCTTGGATCCACCATTTTATATCAAGCTACCGCGGTCCCGAGGTGGCCACTAAAAGAAACATGGTTAACATGGGGGCATTTCCTGATCCAGTGACAGACAATGGTACGGGGAACGTTTCCCAGCGTCCCACCTACGAAAGCGAAGGCCAGCCGCGGCGGACACTCCGAAAACCGGAGGATCTGAGAGTGCGGATTTCAATGGCTTACGTTCTCGTCTGCTCCTCTCCCAGCCCGACTTCGTAGAGCCCTGCGCCCTCTCTACGCCCCCAGGGACTGGCCCCGGCATCTTTTGATGGTGCCTCTACAGCTGCAGCCGCCAGGCTGTTCTCGTCGAAGGATAATCCGAAACCGGGACTGTCGCCCAGGACAATCCACCCGTCTTCCACGTGCTGGTCGCTGATCATGCAGGCGTCCATTCCCACATCAACGACTTCCATCATCATATGATTGGGCAGACAGGCCGCCAGATGCGCCATGTAGTTGGCGGGACAATTCATCATGGCCACGGGCAACTCGAAGCCGTGGGCCATATGAGCAACCTGCATGGCGCCGGTTAAGCCGGTGGTGCCGATGCCGACCTGTACGATGTCGACCGCTTGATTTGCAATGAGCGGCATGAAGTCGCCTATGTTGTCCAGATTCTCTCCCGTGGCTATGGCGGCGTTTACGGACTCGGAGACTTTGCGTAGGCCCTGGTAGTCCCACCGCCTCGCGGGTTCTTCTGCCCAGACGAGCTCAAAGTGGCTTTCGAAAAAGGAGATGTGTCGGATGGCCTGTTTGGGCGACCAGTATTCGTTGGAGTCGATCATGAGCGCGGGTTTTTTACCCGACATGGCAAGGGCGTCATGCATGATCTGCAGACGGCGCAGGTCTGCTTCGCGGTCTATTCCCACCTTGAGTTTTCCCGCCGAGATGCCCAGCCCGGCCATGCGCGTATAGAACGCACCAATCTCATCGTCGGAAAGCGGCAAGTCGATTCCACTGGCATAGGCCTTGACGCGCCCTGATGAAGCCCCCAATAGCCGCCATAGGGGCTCGCCGGCAGCCTTGGCCTTGAGGTCCCAGAGTGCCATATCCAATGCGCAGATTGCATCGCTGGTAATGCCGCTATTGCCGCCTTTGAAAACGAAGTCCACCATCCGTTGCCACAATCCACGAACACCGCGGGGATCGCTACCCGAAAGAAGATTGTCCACATAGCTGTGAATATGTCCCCTTGCGCCGGGCGCGCCCACGCCGATACCGGTCAGCCCCTCGTCTGTATCGAGAAAGACGGCCACCTGTGCAGCCCTACTTCGACCGGAAGGACTGTTTGCATCTCCAAGGAGACGTGTCAGTTCTACTTCATAAAGAGTCGTGCGGACTCCGGTGATCTTCATCTCTATCTCCTGGAGAATTCATGGTTCATCCTCGCTGCGAAGTGTGAATCTTCGTAGGGAGGATTCCACGAATGGAAATGACAGGTTATCTATCATCTGTTAGCAATCTACGTTTCTACTATGCCATCCGCTCTAGCGCCTCCAGTGTGATAGCGTATCTCATTGGGCGTCCATTCTGCCACGCCTCAAAATCCTCCAGTACATAGTCCACTAGGCGTACCACTTCGTTGTTCATAGACCCGGCGATGTGGTTTGTCATGAAGACGTTTTCGAGGCCATACAGCGGTGAGTCTGACGCTGGAGGTTCAGGAAATGTCACATCAAGCAGAGCTGTAAGATCGGTTCTTGCCCGCAGCACATCTACCATCTCTTCCTCAGCAACAGTCGCTCCCCTACCCGTATTTATGAAGACGGCATGGCTCTGCATGGACGCGATGTGGCTTCCTCGGATCATGCGCTCCGTCTCCGGCAAGTTTGCCAGGTGATTGGACACCACATGACTCCGCGAAAATGCCTCATCGAGGCATACTTTTGTGACGCCAAGTTCGACCGCCTCCTCCGCGTCGAGGAATGGATCAAAAACCAGTACAGTCAGACTGAACGGCTTTAACAGTTTGAGGACATTTCGGCCCACCATGCCCGCACCGAGGAGTGAGACTGTTTCCCCGAAATTCCCGGGGCCGCCCGTGGCACTCTTCCTGGATTCCGGATGAGCGCTGTCGCGGGCGTTCTGGAAGTAGTTCTTGTTTGAAAGTAGTATCTGGGCGAGCGTGAACTCGGCTACGGGTACCGCATTTGCGCCCCAGCCGCTTACGACGACGATTCCCCGTTCAAGAAACGGTCGCGCGAACTGCTGAACCGTACCTGCCGCGTAGAATACAGCCTTCAGGTTTGGTAATGAGTCCAGCTGATCACCGGTTAAAGGAAACATGCCCCAGGTGGAGAAAATGACCTCCAGGTCGTG
>JABIQT010000622.1 GCA_018667995.1 Candidatus Latescibacterota bacterium | reverse complement strand
TGTCCGGCTCCCGCTCGAAAACGTCTAACCCAGCTCCCGCAATCTTTCCGCGCCTCAGAGCATCCACTAATGCCGCCTCATCCACGACGGGGCCGCGGGACGTGTTGATCAGAAAGGCAGAGGGTTTCATCAGACCGAGTTCGCGACTACCTATGAGATGGGTCGTCTCGTCCGTGAGTGGCGTATGGATCGACACGTAGTCGGATTCTTGCAATAAGGCATCCATCGATCGGTACTCAGCTCCGAGGCCCTCTATTTCCGGGTGCCTGTTTCGACTATGATACACCACAGGCATGCTGAATCCTGCTGCACGCCTCGCCGTCGCAGCCCCGATGCGGCCTCCCCCAAGTATTCCTAGGGTTTTACCTGTGATGTCTGTACCGAGAAGCATCAACGGATCCCATCCGTGAAATCGTCCTTCACGCATAAAGCAATCGCTTTCAACGATCCGTCGGGCAACAGCAAACATCAGTCCCCACGCGAGGTCAGCGGTGGTATCAGTCAACACGCCGGGGGTATTTGAGACAGGAATACCCCGTTGGGTTGCGGCCGGCACATCAATATTGTTGTAGCCTACCGCATAGTTAGCAATTCCTCGGACTCCTTTTGCCGCATCGAGTGCCTCATCATCCACTGTTTCCGTCAAGAGACACAGAAGACCATCTCGGCCTTCTATCTCAGAGAGAAACTCGTCCCTACTCAATGCGCGATCATGCGGATTGATATCTACAATGTCACATGCGGCTCTTAGGATCTCAATCGACTCTTCAGGAATCTTCCTGGTCACGTACACATTCGAGGTCATTGTTTGTTCTCCGCCATAATCGCCAGAATCTGCTCATATTCCGCGCGGTAGTCCATATCAGCAATCATCGACGCACTATCCACGGGAATGCAATGTACGGAATGGGGGTACCTGTCTCGTAGGCCCTTCAGACCGTTCTTGCTTTGGTTCATCAGAACTTCGTCTCTGAAACATCCACCAATAATCATGGGATGCCCGCGCTTCTCTTTATAAACCGGTATTATGAATCCGTCCTCATTCGCTTCATGGAGGTCGATTAGTTTGTTCACCATTGACGTAGTAATCAGCGGCTGATCGGCTAGCACAATCATAACGGCGTTTCCCAGCCGCGCCGTACGTACTCCGCATTGAATTGAGGACATCATGTCACCATGATCATCCGAATTTCGGACCAGGACGACTGGATAAGCCTGTAGCAAACTTTCGATCTCGTCTGCCCGGTGCCCCAAAACGACGATCGTCTCGTCCACATCTGAATCCAGAACTACTTCTATAATGTGCTCGATGACGGTGACACGCCCCAAGGGCAGAAGCGGCTTCAGATCACCCATCCGGGAAGATCGTCCGGCAGCCAATATCAATGCTGAGATCATAATCAGACCCCGATGCCTGTTTCCATGTCTGCATTTTTCATTGAGCGTACTGCGCTATTCAGATACGGTCTCGGAACCGAGATACATGATCTTGTCCCGGTCATACCACTGCTTGTCTTCCTCCCGAAACCAGAAATACACAGTCTTTCCATCCGGACTCGCTGTAATGAACCTCTGACCCGGTTGCGTGCCGCCTGCCAGAGTTGAACCCATTCCTACATTATCAGCAAATGCAGGGGAGGGATCCAGGACGGCTCCCACTGGTGAGCCTGCCCCGGTGTATGCATTGAAAAACAGACCAAGGGCAATCAGTGTCAGAACGACCTTCGTGTATCGATCAATTTTGATTTCCATGACCTATCTCCTTAGCGATTGAGTCCGTCAATCAGGATCCATAACCATCCAGATTAGCGCTGACCCAAAGAACCTATTTTGGTGTGTTTACGTGTCGTGGCAAAAGCGTGTCAATTATAGCATCGAGCCCCAACGGTGTCAACAAAAAACAGGGGCTCACAGTTAGCAAAAAATGCTTGACGGCCATACAGATACGTTGTAACGTCTACCGGCTTAAAGACCCTATTTTCGGAGGCATAGAATGCGAATAAAAGAACGGGTTGTAGGCAACGTCACCATACTTGAGCTCAAGGGCAATTTGATGGGTGGTGACGAGACAGATACCTTCCATGGAAAACTGGAGAGTTTGCGACAGGACAAGATCAATCAGGTCGTTCTTGATCTTGGTGGAGTGGCTCTGGTCAGCAGCGCCGGCGTTGGTATGTTGATTAGTGGTGCCAAATCCATGCGTGCGTCCGATGGTGATCTCCGGCTGGCCAATCTAACCGAGCGCGTTCACAATGTCCTAGTCGTCATTACTCAGCTGGGCGCCGTGTTCAAAATATATGAGACAGCCGATCGAGCCGCGGACAGCTATGATAGCGAGTGACATGCACCTCTGTCTGTGATATACGAGGTGGCATCAATATCAAAAAACTGAATGAAGGAGTTGGGCATGGCTACAGAGGTCATCATGCCAGTTTTGGGCCTCACGATGGAGACGGGTACCATTGTAGAGTGGTTGAAGGGGGAGGGCGATACGGTCTCAGAGGAAGATATTCTGTTTACCGTTGAGACGGACAAGAGCGTGATGGAGGTAGAAGCGAAAGTCGCCGGAACCCTGCTAAAGGTGCTGAAAGGGCCAGGTGATGAGGTACCCATTCAGCAGGTCATAGCATACATTGGCGCCGCCGGTGAAACTATTACTGGGATGGAAGACACGGTCGGCAATGATCCTGTATCTTCCGAGCCTGCCACTGCGGTGGCACCGACTCCCCCATCGACTGCGCCGCAGCCGGCCAGTCGCTCCGGGCGCGTCAAATCGT
>JABIQT010001018.1 GCA_018667995.1 Candidatus Latescibacterota bacterium | reverse complement strand
GTCCGGTGGGCATCACCCCCCAATAGGCGGCTTCTTGCCGGAGATATCTCTTGTCTATAGCAACGGAATCCGACACTGCCGTTGAGTGAAGGGCTGACACTCGTTCCGGCTGTTCCACCTCCCAAGCGCATATTGATTGACGTGAATCCACGACTTCTTTAGTTTTGGCAACAGCTTGCATGGAAGAAATCGCCACCTCTGGTTGCGTTTCAGTTCTCTCCGGTTAATCGCTTTCTCAATAGGTTTCATTCACTTCTCTTGTCCACCTCGGGGGTTTCTGAATGGTCAGTGTAGATCAGCCGGGGGACGATATCACCTCGGACCCATGTGTCATAGTCATATTTGGTGCATCTGGTGATCTTACTCGCCGAAAGCTAGTACCTGCCCTCTACAGTCTAGCCCGGGAGGGACGACTTTCACCGGAAACGCAGGTACTGGGTGTCGCCAGGACTCGATTATCGGACGACGCTTTCCGCGAACAGTTGAAGGAAGGTGTATTAGCTCATGGAAGAGGATCCGACCCCGAATCTCTGTTGCCGTGGTCCGATTTCTCCACCCGTGTGTCATATCTCTCAGGAGCTTATGATGACTCCGAGACATATCGTCGACTGGAAGAGCTGCTGGTGAATTTCGATCTAAACGCCGGCACCTCATGCAATCGATTATTCTATCTCTCCACGCCGCCTTCATTATATGCGGAGATCATTGGTCGTCTGGGTGCCTCGGGACTGAACGAATGTGAACCCGGATGGACTCGAATCATCGTTGAAAAGCCTTTCGGAAGAGATCTGGCCTCCAGTAACCTACTGGATGAGGAGATACACGGGGTCTTCAGAGAACGCCAGGTGTACCGGATCGATCATTATCTCGGTAAGGAAACAGTGCAGAATCTGCTGACCTTTCGATTCGCCAATACCATTTTTGAGTTGATGTGGAACAGGAACTACGTGGACCACGTGCAGATTTCGATGACCGAGCAGGTCGGTCTCGAACATAGAGCAGGATACTATGATATAGCCGGGGTGGTACGAGACATGTTCCAGAACCATATGCTGCAGCTTCTCACGCTCGTAGGTATGGAACCGCCGGTGGCATTCAATTCCAAGGAACTCCGGGATGAAAAAGTCAAGGTGCTACAGGCGATTCGGCCCCTCCGTATCGACGACGGGGTATGGGGGCAATACATTGGTTATCGTGAAGACCGCGATGTGAACGATGATTCCGTAACACCCACCTTCCTTGCCTTTAAACTGTATCTGGATAACTGGCGCTGGCAGGGCGTTCCATTCTATCTACGTACCGGAAAGAGTCTTACCCGAAAGACGACTGAGGTGACATTGCAGTTCAAGCAGGTGCCCCACCAGTTATTCCAGGACAGCCCTGATTTGACTCCCAATCGCCTTTCCCTATTTATACAGCCAAATGAGGGGATGCATCTACACATGGAAACCAAGGTTCCCGGCGCCGGAATGAAGACGTCTCCGGTGAACATGGAATTTGACTATAATGCGGGTGATCTTCCCGATGCCTATGAACGGCTCCTGCTGGACGCCATTCATGGCGATTCTGCACTGTTTACCCGCAGCGATGAGATCCGGCGAGCGTGGGAAATTGTGGATCCCATGCTGAAGGACTGGGAGTCGCATAGCGCTCCTCCACTGTCTTTCTACTACCCTGGAACGTGGGGGCCTGCCGAGGCGGCGGGGATGATGCACCGGGAAGGTCGGGAATGGCTGCACCACTGTGAAGAGCAGGATGGCTGATCAAATCTCCATCTCCGGTCGAAAAACTGGCGATTTTCGTTGAGTTTGGATGCGCGGCAAACAGATCATGTTAGACTATGTTAACTATTGAGAATATCATCAAAACTTATGGGGCACTGCGGGCGATTGACGGCATTTCGCTGAGCATATCCCCGGGACGTACTACCGTCCTGATAGGGCCGAGCGGCTGCGGTAAGTCTACCTTGCTTCGCGTGATGGTAGGATTGATTCGGCCTGACAGCGGATCCGTATTCTTCGAAGATACGCCCGTAGGTCCTGAGACGGTTGAGTCCCTGCGACAACGCATTGGATATGTAATCCAAGAGGGTGGGCTGTTCCCGCACCTGAGCGCCTACGACAACGCGGCATTAATGGCACGATTCCTTGGCTGGCACGAAGATCAGATAGCGTCTCGTATGGAGGAACTTCAGCTCCTTACGCAGCTGCCAGTTGAAGCGATGGATCGTTTCCCTGTGCAGCTTTCAGGCGGTCAGCGACAACGTGTGAGTCTCATGCGTGCCCTGATGCTGGATCCCGATGTCTTACTTCTGGATGAGCCGCTTGGTGCTCTTGATCCCATGATTCGAGCCGATTTGCAGGCCGATCTCAAGAGCATCTTTCAAAAACTGGTCAAGACCGTTGTTATGGTGACTCACGATCTAAGTGAGGCGGCCTACCTGGGCCACGAAATAGTATTACTGAGAGATGGTGTCATCGTCCAGCAGGGCTCGTTGGAGGATTTGTATGACACTCCGGCGGATCCATTCGTCACGAAGTTTGTCAATGTGCAACGCGGCCCCTTAGAGATCCTGAATGATCATGAATAGAACGCTCTGGGTCTTAATTCTGGTCCTGTATCTCGCAGATGTTCCAGCAGAGGGCTCTGCCCAGGAAATAACGATAGGATCCAAGGTGTTTACGGAATCCGTGATCCTTGGTGAGATGATCTCGCAGCTCTCGAATGATGCGGGCGCTGTGGTTGATCACAAGCAGGACCTTGGCGGAACTCAGGTCCTCTGGCAAGCCCTTCTTCGTGGTGATATCGATGTGTATCCCGAGTACACTGGAACCATCAGCCAGGAGATCCTAGCGGGATCTGACATCATTACGGAATCCGGGATACGATCAGCCCTGGAAGCTCAGGGGATACGTATGAGCCGCTCCTTGGGGTTTAACAATACCTATGTCATAGGGATGAAGCGCTCGCTAGCGGATTCCCTCGACATTCGCACTATCTCAGATCTTCGTCGGCATCCAGGTTTGACACTGGGCTTCAGTATTGAATTCATGGACCGGGAAGATGGCTGGCCCGGTTTGCGTAACCGGTTTGCGCTAACGCAGCAGGACGTTTTCGGTCTGGAACACACGCTGGCCTATCAGGGACTGGAAAGCGGTAGCATACACGCTACCGATCTCTATTCAACCGACGCTGAGATATCATATTACGACCTGGCGGTTCTGGAGGACGACCTCAATTACTTTCCGGCTTACCGGGCTGTTTTACTGTACCGTTCCGAGTTGGAGGAGTCTGCGCCGTCCGTCGTGGAGTCTATTCTGAGACCGCAGGACATGATCGGCGAGATTGAAATGGTAGTCCTAAATGCCCGGGCAAAAATTGATGGTGTGTCTGAGCCACAAATTGCGTCGGAATTTCTTGCGGTGACATTGGGTGTGGTAACGGAGGTTGCCGAGGATACCGCGCTGCAGGCGCTGATTCGCAACACGATTGATCATTTATGGCTGGTGGGAATCTCGCTCGCGGCGGCAATACTACTGGCCATTCCGCTCGGTATCTTTGCCGCTCGAAAACCGGGACTGGGACAGACGATCCTCGCTGTGGTGGGTGTGATACAAACCATTCCGTCGTTGGCGCTGCTGGTATTCATGATCCCTGTTCTCGGAATAGGTGGACCGCCCGCTATGATGGCATTGTTCCTGTACAGCTTGCTGCCAATCGTGCGCAATACCTACTCGGGGCTGACGGACATCCCAAAGCCCTTGCTCGAGTCTGCCGAGGCGTTGGGACTTCCAGCGTCGGCACGGCTGCGTCTTGTGGAACTTCCTACAGCGTCTCGCACGATTCTTGCCGGAATCAAAACATCGGCGGTAATCAACGTGGGCACAGCCACCCTGGGAGCAATTATCGGTGCGGGTGGATATGGACAACCAATACTGACCGGGATTAGGCTAGATGATCTGAACTTGATACTCCAGGGCGCAGTTCCTGCAGCCGTACTCGCCCTTCTGGTGCAGGGCGGCTTCGAGCTTGCGGAACGGATCGTGGTCCCAAAGGGCCTACGGCTGGCATCTGGATAATAGTGAGCTAATCCGTGACATCTCCCCTGCACTACGCTCTCAACTCGTCATTTCGATGACGTGCGCAGCATGCTGACTCTCATTTAAGGAAGAGACCGTCTATATGGCCAATGAACGGCAGTTTAAGCTAAAAACGAAATTCATTGCGACGCGAGGTGTGAAAGAATATCGTGCAAGTATTGAGGAATGGGTCAATGATAGGGACCACGTGCTGGAGATAGGATGCGAATGGGGTACGACTACCAAGATCATCGCGGAGCACTGTGATTCCGTCCTTGGTACCGATGTCAGCCCGGAGGTCATCGAAAGGGCTCGTGTGAGAAATCCTGAGCTCAAATTCGATGTGCTGGACGCATTCGACGTCCGCGCCGCGCTGGATCTTGGAGCTTCTTTCACTAAGATATACATCGACATGTCAGGACTATCAGGATATCGATCTCTTCTGGATGTGATCTCCCTGTTAAACATGTATGCTACGGTGCTACGGCCTGAGGCAATTGTGATTAAGAGTGGGGCCCTGAAACAGTTCGCCTCCAATTGCTTTGCATGGGGCCAAGGTCCCGAGTGGAGTCCTGGCAAGAGTTGACCGACCAATGCCACCCGACTCGGCAACCACTGGCAAATATAACTGATAGATCGTGCGCCTAGTCTGACAGGATGCGCAACATGCTCAGGTTTTTTATGTTCCTCTATATGGTCGGTTTCTCCGGCCTATTAGCCCAAGCAGTCGGCGGCGCAGAATTCGGTATTCCCAAGTTACTGTATTCACAGCAGACGGATATTACTGACCTGTTGTCGACCCGCTTTTTCCGAATGAGACTCTCATCTTCCATATTGGATAGCGTGCGCTTCCACGCCGCCGTGGGAAATGTCACTGTGCAGATTCAGTCAGGCACTGCGGTGGATTCAGATTCTCTACAGACGAGGACGGCTGAATCACGAGCAATTACCCGCGATGCCGCCTATACTTTCTATAAAATGCTAACCGCTAAGGAGCGACAGCTGTTCAAGAACCTATTAGTGGAGGTGAGGCGTGATTTCATCGAATATGACAGCGGAATGAAAGATCTCTCCTTTGGAGATGAAGATGAGATCATTCTGGAATTCGGGTTCAATTTCAACTCCTTTGAGTCTACGTCGTTACTCCTCAAGGAAGGGTTGTTTGCCGATCCTCTGAAGGCTTTTGTCGCATATTCTGAGCGTGAAATTGCAGGCGAGGTATGGTCCAATGACCTCGCGAGTGCAGTTGGAACTGCTCGTAAGCGACAAATTCGTGAGTTTTCGTGTATTCCCGAGAAGTTACGCGTCTATTTTCGTCACATCAACTATGCCGCTGTCCAAAAATGAGTGAATCGTAAAGGTGGTACATTATGAAATATAAGAGTCTGCTTGTTATCATAGCGCTTCTTCT
>JABIQT010000914.1 GCA_018667995.1 Candidatus Latescibacterota bacterium | reverse complement strand
GATTCGTGTCAACATATCTGCAATCGGGTCTGTCATCGACATCGCTTATCTCTCTCCCATAACGAATACCAACATGGCCGAGGCATCCTACCAGCTGGCCTTCGTAACCCCAGGAATCTCTCCCTGGAGTGCCAATTCTCGGAAGCAAATACGGCATATCCCGAACCGCCGCATATAGGCACGCGGACGTCCACATCGTCTGCAACGATTGTACGCCTGTACCTTAAATTTAGGCTTCCGTTTAGATTTTGCTATCAACGATTTCTTAGCCACTTAACCCTCTCATTTCCTGTACCGGAGGCTATCATCCTAATGATGCTATTAACGGCGGAACGGCATGCCAAACTGCTTTAACAATTCAGCACTTTCTTCGTCCGTCTTAGCGGTGGTGACGATCGTTACATCCATTCCTCGAAATTGGTCGACTCTATCATAATCTATTTCCGGAAATATCGTCTGCTCCGTCAAACCTAGCGTATAGTTGCCACGACCATCGAATGAACGAGTCGGTACACCCCGGAAATCACGAATACGAGGAATAGCTAGGTTGATCAGCCGGTCGAGAAATTCAAACATGATTTCGCCCCGCAGGGTTACACGACACCCTACAGGCATACCTTCACGAAGTTTGAAGTTAGAAATCGACTTCTTAGCCCTTGTTACCACAGCCTTTTGTCCGGTAATAGCCGTCAATTCGGCAGATGCCGTATCCAGAATACCCGCATTCTGCGACGCCTCGCCTATTCCCATATTTACCACGACCTTCTCAAGCCGCGGCACCTGCATGGCATTCCCATACTCAAACGCTTTGATTAATCCTGGTACAATATCGTTCTGATAGGTCTCTTTCAACCGTGCCATATCCCCTACCCTCTCTGCTCCTGCCAATTTCGATAATCCATATCTGCAACGCGTTACTCAGCAGCTTCCGTCATAATGACATTTGATGCGTGCAATGGTGCTTCCTTCTCAACCCTGCCACCGCGTGGGTTAACCTGGGTTGGTTTCGTGTGACGTACTATGAAATTCACGCCCTCTACAATAACTCGGTTCTTTTCGGGGAATGTCTTTAACACCCTTCCCGTTTTACCGCGGTCATCGCCGGCAATTACCTGTACTGTGTCGCCCTTTTTTACATGCATAACTTACATCCTTGTATCGATAATTCTTACTCGACCTTGACGCCTTTTAGATGACCTCGGGTGCGAGGGAGACAATTTTCATGTATTCTCGCTCACGCAGTTCACGGGCAACAGGGCCAAATATCCTGGTTCCTCGTGGTTCGCCCTGCGTATCAATCAGAACCGCTGCATTATCATCAAAGCGAATATATGAACCGTCTTTCCTACGTGCCTCTTTGCGTACACGAACAACGACTGCCCGTGCAACATCCCCTTTTTTTACGGCACCGCCCGGGGATGCGTCCTTTACGGAAACAACAATGGTATCACCCAAATGGGCATACCTCCGACCTGAACCACCTAAGACTTTGATAACCCGTACCTGACGCGCGCCGGTATTGTCGGCGACATTCAACCAACTGTATTCTTGAACCATAACCAACTTCCTGTCTTGACCATCAGATCAATGCTTTAGGTCGTATTAAATCTGTTCCGCCCGCTCGACGACCTCTATAAGACGCCATCGTTTTTGCTTGCTCAACGGTCGCGTCTCCACCACACGGACTACATCTCCAGTCTGACATGTATTATCACTATCATGTACCATCAATTTGTGGGACCGCTTGATATAGCGCCCGTAAAGCGGGTGCTTTACTTTACGATCAACCAACACCACGATGGTCTTGTCCATTTTATTGCTTGTGACACGCCCAACTCGGACCTTCCGTTGTCCGCGATCAATACTCATGCGTCATCTCCTGATTTTTCACCCACATCTGCCCCCTTAGCCTCTGTACTAGCTCCGAGAGTCCTTATGCCCAATTCATTTTCTCTGACTATGGTATGAATCTGAGCGATTTCACGACGGAGAGACGACATGCGCTTGGTATCGGATGACTGTCTCGTTGCCTTTTGAAAGCGTAGATTATAAATCTCCTCATTCAGCTCAGCAACACGGTCCACCAATTCCGTCTCTGTTAATTCACGTAATTCATATGATTTCATCTACCGCCTTACCCTTCGATTTCATCACGGGATACAAACCGCGTCTTGACTGGGAGTTTATGCTGAGCCAATCTCATGGCTTCTCGTGCCAACTCTATAGGGACCCCACGTAATTCAAAAAGCATTCTACCGGGTTTGACGACAGCAACCCAGTGCTCGGGATTTCCCTTTCCTTTTCCCATTCTCGTTTCTGCTGGTTTCTCTGTCAATGGCTTGTCTGGGAAAATACGAATCCAGAGCTTTCCACCTCGGCGAATATGATGAATCATCGCTATACGAGCCGCCTCAATCTGTCGGTTCGTGATCCATCCTGGGTCCAATGATTGTATTCCAAAATCACCGAACTGAAGCGATGATCCACGAATAGCTTTGCCGGTCATCCGTCCGCGATGGGTTTTCCGGTGTTTTAGTCGTTTGGGCATTAACATAGGGAACACTCCTGCTACTTCTTAAATTATGACTTCAATTGACTTAATCGAAATTGATCCTACTTAAGACCGTGAATTATCGCGGCCGCCGCCGGTCTGACTCTTCTCGGTATCCTCGCCTACAATTACCTCACCCTTACATATCCAGACTTTCACACCTACACATCCATAAGTCGTGTGGGCCGTTGAACGAGCATAGTCAATATCAGCACGAAGGGTATGCAGGGGAACTCGTCCTAGGTTGAACTGCTCCCGCCTTGCCATTTCAGATCCACCCAATCGACCACTGCACATTATTTTGATGCCTTCAGCTCCCATCCGCATTGCCGAAGTGAGAGACTTTTTCATCGCACGACGAAAGCTGACACGTTGTTCTAACTGCCGGGCTATACTATCCCCAATCAGCTGGGCATCCAACTCAGGACGGCGTATTTCCTGAATATTGATGTATACATCCTTACTCGTCAAATGCTGAAGCTCATCCTTCAGTTTATCGACTTCTGCGCCTTTGCGCCCGATGACAATGCCGGGACGCGCCGTGTGT
>JABIQT010000760.1 GCA_018667995.1 Candidatus Latescibacterota bacterium | reverse complement strand
TTTCATGTAGCGTTTTCATGACATCGTAAGGATCCACATTCCCTGTACCCAGGAAGCACTCGTTAAAACACGGAATCCTGCCCTGCACATCACGAAAATGTACATACACGATTTTGTCGTGTTCTCCAAAATGGCGGATTGCCTTGATTACATTCTCATGTCCTCCCATCTCGGACCAACAACCCATGCAGAAGTCAAGACCATGCATGGGGCTGTCAAAAGTGTCCATGGCTCTACTGAATCCTTCTAAACTGCCAAAGATACGGGCTATGCCTCCAAGCGTGGGCACGGGTGGATCATCTGGATGCAAAGCAAGGCGGACATGGCACTCCTCGGCGACGGGTAGAATCCGCTCCATATAATAACAGTAATTTGCCCACATCTCCTCAGCTGTGTACAATCTTCCGTGTGTCAGCGGCGCATCTCTATGCTGTGCGGCATCAAACCAGGACGTCGTCGCACCTCCCCGGAGTGGCGGAGGATCCGGTGTGCGCCAGACGCCGTTCGGCATCCAGTGATACCCCAGAATTGGTATGCCAGCTCGGCCCATGTTCTGGATGGTTTTCTTCATGTGCTCGATCTGGCTATCTCGTCCCGATTCTCCTAACATGGCCTGGTCATAGAATCTGAGTGGGACGTTCTCCAATGACATCAGGCGAAGTCCTGCACTATCGGCCTGCCGTCTCAGGGCAATCAGATCCTCATACTCCCATTGCGCGTTTCCAGGAAGATTTGGCGTGTTCATGAGGAAATCATTAGCGCCAACCTGCTTAATGAAGAGCATCTTCTCTTCGGTCAGTTCATTGAACTGACCAAGGGCAATTCTCATGTCCATGGACATATTTCTTTCCTCTGAATTTCAGCAAATGGGATGTATAACCTGGTGTAATAATCATGATATCCTGCCTAGCAACGTCGGTCAATGTTAATTCAGAGCCCGTGAATTGAGATAATCTGATTGGCAAGGTCTCATGGGCTCCTATATTACCTTTAGACAATTCCGCTAATTAAATCTCATTGAATGAATACTTTCAATGGCTATCCCCGTCGTCCCGGGAGTCATTCAAGAAGTTGAACCGGCGGTCCCGAGATAGCCGGTTTCCTAAGACCTTTTACCTGCAGGAGGGCAGTTATGCAGTCGATCTGTGTCCCTATACCCGATATGGCTTCAGAGCAGACCGTTGAGGTGGAAGTAAAGATTAACGGTAAGACACGCCATTTCAATTATCGTATCGAATCATACGATTGTCACGACGACAGAACCGCTGACGATCGCATAGATGGACTACGCCGGTTTATTGCATCGTACGATAAGACATGGCAACTCATGGAAATCGGCACACCGACCAGCACTATGATTCCGATCATGTTTCGACAGCGTCACTAGGACTACTTCGATGTTTGGCATGGGTTCGATGACGGCCAGACTGTAGTTCTCCCGGTAAGGCGTTATGTCCACCGTCCTGTATGCAGTCCCGTGCTATCAATCAGGGCCGCAAAATCCTTTTTAATCTGACCAGATCAAGTTAGCTATCTGGGGTCCTTGGCGCGACAGCCGGTGGGAGCAGTCTATCAACACTTAGCTCGAGTAGGCATCATCTCTCGCCTTCCTATTTCGTGAGTTACGATAGGCGGGTTGTGAACCGAACCTGGCCTTTCTACGTACCAATTTGTCATTTCGACCTGCCGAATCTCGGTGTGCCCTAACCTGTGGGAGGGTTTGCGGGGGCTTTTTCTCCTGCTTGCCTGCAACTAAATAGACCGGCCCCTGGTCTACTGTAGCACTACAGCCCTTGTCTCAGATCAATGATTGTTTAGACACCCAGGAGATCGCATGAAAATCATAGGATTCGTTGCCGCCCTCTGCATGTTATCAGGACTCATGTCTTCCACGGCCGCGAAGGACGCTGAGGAACAGAAGACTTTTGACGAAACTTTTTCTTTTGATAGCGGCGGGCGCCTGCGGCTCGAAAACCAAAATGGCGGAATTGAGGTGCGAACCTGGGATCGCGACGAGGTCCGTGTCTGGGCGCGAATAAAGGTCCGGGGACGTGATAGCCGAGAGGCAGAGGAAATGCTGGAAGAAGTTGAAATCCGGGTGGAGCAATCCAGCGGCCGTCTCGAAATATACTCGGATCACCCGCGGACAGGCTGGGGCAGGGGACGTAGTGTCAGCATAAGCTATGAGTTAACGGTACCTTCCGAGATCGATCTCAAGTTGGATACGGTGAACGGCAATATAGAGGTCGGCGAGATTCAAGGTGAAGTTGTCGCCCAGACAACAAACGGGGGCATCGAAGTGGACCGTGTGGAAGGATCCGTCTCCGCTAAGACGACCAATGGTGGCATCGACATAGAGCTTGCTACCTTCGACGGGAGCAGTGATCTGGAGTTTACCACCACCAACGGTTCCATTAACGTGGCT
>JABIQT010000805.1 GCA_018667995.1 Candidatus Latescibacterota bacterium | reverse complement strand
CGAAGAATACATAATGTAGACCTCAAATCCCATGTTTCGGGCTGCTTCAAGTGTTTCCTGAAGCAGGGCACGCTGCTCCGGCATGGGATCTTCCGGCGTCTCTGGAACATCCACCTGGAGTCTTCGATAAATGGCTGGATTCGGATCAAATGTCGCCATGGGAGGATCGTCCATGGGAAGCGGCTCACACGTAGGCAGGAGTTTCCCGGTATTGAACACGGGCGGTCCGAAAACCACACCATCAACGC
Source organism: Candidatus Latescibacterota bacterium (assembly GCA_018667995.1). Taxonomy (GTDB): domain Bacteria; phylum JAAXHH01; class JAAXHH01; order JAAXHH01; family JABIQT01; genus JABIQT01. The sequence goes on along the minus strand of JABIQT010000805.1, from coordinate 2,274 downwards.
CGCCTTCGGCCCAGCCGGCAAAGATGCGTTGATAGTCGTTCATCACGTACTCGAGATCTCGTTGGACGTCCATCCAGAGTTTCATGGGCTATTCCGAATGTAGGTGTGTGGAAAAGAATGCAGGCTGCAGAAAAGTGAAAATTGACCGAGTGAGACGTGCTGATAAAATAGTGATTACCGGCTGGCACAGGGCATCAGGAGTAGTGTTTGATCTCAACGAAGACGTCCAGAGGAATGGTTGAACCTGTGGAATGGTGTCCTTCTCTATGACCTCGACCGGTGTCGCGTAGCTATCTGATGCCGTCATTCACAAGCCGCCAAGTCGGCTCCGTTGGTCATCGCAAGAAAAACTATACTCTCAGCCACGGAGGCAGATTGCCCAGGTGCGGTAGCTCAATGAAGCGGACGCTCGACACAGTCTGCATCCTCAACACCTGGTCCACCGCCTTTTCAGGTGGCACACCATCCATGTTGAGCACGCCGATGGCCGCACCTCCTGGAGCTGTTCCCGCTCGGCCCACCGACATCTGGGCTATATTGACCTTGTGCTCTCCGAATATCGTGCCCACGGAGCCGATGATGCCCGGCACATCCTCATGGGTGAAGATGAGCAGATTACCATCCAGATAGGACTCTAACCTGTACTCCATGAGACGAATCAACCTCGGCATGTCATTGCCGAACAAAGTGCCGCCTGCGATGAAAGTGGTGCCGTTGCAGTCGAGCTCCGCTGTGATGGAGGAACTAAAGGGACCGGGATCGCTTCGAGAATTTTCTGATAGATCGATATTGCGCTCCCTGAGGAGGATTTCCGCATTGACGATATTTACGTCCTCTTCGAGCGCATTCTCGAGCAGCCCCGCACAGAAGGCGGCCGTCAACAACCGGGTATTCTCTTCGGTTACCTTGCCCCGGTAATTCAACCGACACGCAGAAGCCCCTCCCGAATGCCACTGTGCCAGGAGCACACCCAGACGGTAAGCCACATCCAGATAGCCCCGCATAGCCCGAAGCACCTTCGGATCCATGGAAGCGGCGTTGACGGCATGACGCACCTCTCCGGTGGCCAGGAAATTTACCAGTAACTCCGTCGCCTCGACCGCAACTCCGGTCTGTGCTTCCCGTGTGCTCGCGCCAAGATGAGGCGTGCACAGTGCCCCCGGCATATCAAATAAGGGACTTTCCGTGCAGGGCTCTGTCTCGAAGACGTCGAGCGCAACGCCGCCCAGCTTTCCTGATTCGAGTCCTGCCACAAGTGCTGCCTCGTCGTAAATGCCGCCACGGGCACAGTTGATTAGACGTGCTCCAGGCTTGAGTAACTCGATCTCGTTGTGACTGATCAGGTGGCGGGTCGCAGGAATCAGGGGCGTATGGACAGTCAGGTAGTCTACCGACGGCAGCATCGCCGGCACGTTGTCTACATAATCGATTCCCATCTTTGAAGCCTGGTCACCGGACACGAAAGGATCGTAGCCGATGACTTTCATTTGAAATGCCAGCGCCCTGGAAGCCACTTCCTGACCGATCCGGCCCAACCCCACAATACCCAGGGTTTTACCGGCAAGCTGCACACCCGTGAAAGAGCTCCGGTCCCACCGTCCACCCCTAAGACTCTCATGGGCAGGCGCCACGTTACGGGACAAGGCCATCATCAAAGTGAAAGCATGCTCCGCTGTGCTCAGCGTGTTACCCGTCGGTGTATTCATCACAATAATGCCCTGGCGTGTTGCCGCTACACCATCGATATTGTCGGTACCCACGCCGGCCCGGACAATGGCTTTAAGCCGGGTGTTTCCTTCCAGCGAAGCGGCCGTGATCTTTACGCCGCTCCTACAGATTGCGCCATCATACTCACATAGGGCCTCACGAAGTTCCTCACCACTAAGACCGGTTCGCACGTCGAAGGCGATGCCTTCCGCCGCTTCCAGCAACTCGATTCCTTCATCTGCCAGTTTATCAAGCACTATCACACGATACATATGTTTCCTTTTCTATCGACTTTGCTGCTTGGTATTGGATGCTCCATTACAAGGCCACATACTGGGCCCTATTAAGTCGTCTGGGTACGGGACAAAACGATCTTGCCGCAGTCTGGTAAAGACATGCAATCTACTTCCGGAACTCCGCAGAAAGACCTTCATCCAGACCGCTGCTCCCTTTCGGATCGAACACTGGCGATGAAACGCCGGGCATTGCCCGAGAAATGGTCCTCGATCTCCTGCTCGGTCAAGCCCAACATATCGGCTACTTGCTTTTCCTGCCGCAATTGCTCGT
>JABIQT010000954.1 GCA_018667995.1 Candidatus Latescibacterota bacterium | reverse complement strand
TCATGATATTATACCCCAATCCACCAAAGAACATTTTGGCGATCCCGATGCCCACAACCGCGGCTACCGCCCCCATCCAGAGGGGAAACCCGGGCGGCAAGGTAAGCGCAAGTAAGATCCCGGTGATGACGGCACTCCAGTCCTTGACCGTCGACTCCTTGGCTGAAAGTATGCAGATGAGGTGTTCGGTCAGCACACCGGCGCCGGTACAGACGAGAAGCAGTGACAGGACACTGATCCCGAACTGATATACGGCATAAGCACAGACAGGCAGAAGGGCATAAACCACATTCTGCATGATGACATCTACTGCAGGACTCTCCCTCAAATGAGGCGAGGTACGCAGATGGACGTGGAGATCCTGATGGTTCATGACGCTTTGGCCTTCTCCCTGTTGGATGCCTTGGAAATACGGAAGTACTGAACCAGAGGAATCCCTGATGGACACACATAGCTGCAGCAACCGCATTCAAAACAGTCGTTTAGTTGGAAGGCATCGGCCATCTCTTCATAACGATGCTTGTAGGCCAGTTTGCCCAGGTGACAGGGGTTCAAGTGCATGGGACAGGTCTCGACACATTTGCCGCAATTGATGCAGGGATAGGCGGCAGAAGCCGTTTGGCCCTGCATTTCTTTCTCGGTCAGGACCAGAACACCCCCGCACCCCTTGGTAATCGGGACGTCCAGGGAGGAAACCGTTCCGCCCATCATGGGGCCGCCAAGAATCAGGTGCTGAGCATTTCCACGGAAGCCCAGTTCATCCAGGAGAAAGCGAATCGGGGTTCCGATGGCCACTGTATAGTTGCCTGGTTTACTTACTCCCGGCCCTGTAATGGTCACTACCCGCTCGATCACCCCCCTGCTTTGGGGAAGCAGGCTGCCCAACTGTGCCGTGGAGGAGACATTGAATACGGCAAGCCCAACCGAGGAAGGATATCCGCCTGAGGGGATTTCCACTCCCAGCAGGGATTTAGCCATCATCTTCTCGGCGCCTTGAGGATACTTGGTTCTAACCATTTCCACGCTGATGGAGCCGTCCTCCGGGAGTTTAGCCTTCAATGCTTCCACGGCATCGGGCTTATTGTCCTCAGTGCCGATAATGGCATTTTTCGCTCCCAGAGCCTTCATTAATATCCGGGTTCCCAGAATCAGGTCATCGGTCTGTTCCAGCATGACCCGGTGATCGGTGGTCAAAAACGGTTCGCATTCACATCCGTTGATAATGACCGTATGCACGCTATGACCCTTGGGAGGGGAGAGTTTGACATGGGTAGGAAATGCGGCACCTCCCAGTCCCACCAGACCGGTATCCTGCACGGCCTGAACAATCTCCTGCGGTGACATGGCGTCCACATCCCTCTCTTGAGCGTAGCGCACTTCCTGGCTGTCACCGGGGTAGACCTCCAAAATGATCGAGAGCGTCCGAGGCCCTTTGCTTGTCGGCATGAGCTCGATCTTCTTGATCACACCCGTTGCGGGGGCGTGCTGGGGAACGGACATAAACCCGGCCGCTTTGGCAATGGGCTCGCCGCGCAAAACCTCCTGTCCCAGATGCACCAGGGGTTCCGAGGGTGCTCCGGCGTGCTGGGAAAGCGGAAGGACCAGCTCCGGCGCAAAGGGGAAGCGCTGAATCGGTTTGTCTGCCGTGAAATGCTTGTTTTCGGTCGGATGAATTCCGTGTGAAAACGTACGGCGAAACCAGCGATCGGTATCGAAGAGGCGATGGAGTCCATTAATCATGTCAGGTACTTTTGAGTTATTGTGACTGGTACTGTTCAGCCCGTTTGATCAACTTATCCAACCCCTTTTCACTCTTATTGAGAGGGGTTCCCGGATGAATGCACCGGCCAGTGCATTTTTCGGCTGCTCGGACGATGTCTTTGAAGGCCCCGCCTTTGGCATCTTTGACGAAGGCTTTTTTGTGCTCGTCGTACGCAAAGATTTTGGGATTGATGTTAACGCACTCGTCGCACGAGGTACACTCGGTCTGGTCAATCCAGCAAGGTTCATAACTTTCGCCGGTTTGAGATTCGGTAGGTGACCCGCCTTCGGACGGCTGTGTTTCGGCCAGGTCCAGCAATGCATCGCTGTTACCCTCTCCCGCAAGAAGTCCCATGAGGCCTGCGGCCAGCTTCTGGGCCGTCTCACTGCGCACCTGCTGGGCAATGGCCTCCGGATCCACCTTGTCAGTGAGTCCGGCCAGGGATCTAAGGGTATTCCAGAAGCCCAGCCGCTCTTCACTGGATCGAACCATTTCCTCCGAAACGAGAACACGGGCCAGCCTGTTTTTCTTATCGACTGCCCAGATGAAGGGGAATAAATCCTCCCGATCATCGCCTTCCATTTGAATCAGCTCTGCCAGGGGCACCATGTTTTCGTTCCAGGCATCCCGCGGGACCATCCGGAAGTGTTTCCGAAAACGCCCCTCCTGGATCGCAAAATCGGCGAAAGTCATGGGTAACTCCATGTGCTGGCTGTTTCCGTCTTCGTCGACGTATTCCAGTTGGTAGACCGGCCAATCCGTATCCAGCGAAGGATTGCCGTCGAGGTCTAGGCATTCTTCCCAGGTCTTTCCGGCATCCGGATCAAAGCGCAATACGGGGTAGGCCCGACCTTCAAGAGCCATTTTACTGCGTAATTCGGTGGAGTTATCGGGAACTCCGTGCTCGGGTTGACAGACGGAATATACCGTGAAAAGTGCAGGACGCCGGGTATTGAGTCCGTCGATGAACCCTTCAATGAGATGGGTGTAATTGGCCAGATTGCCCTGAAGAATAAACGCCGTACGGTGGGCCGCTCCGATGAGACTCATTTCCTTGCGAATCTCCGTCTTCCCCTTCCACACGGAACCATAAGGGGCCATGTCGGAAACTTGTCCGACAAACCCTGATGTGCAGGCCTGCCCGCCGGTATTGGAGTAAACCTGCGTATCAAGAACAAATATCTTAACGGGCCGGCCGGTCATGAGCGCGCGTGAGACATTCTGAAAGCCAATGTCAAACATCGCCCCGTCGCCCCCTACCGCGACGACAGGCGGGCACAGCAGGTACTCTTCATCCGTAAACTTCTTCCAGTCGAAGTACTGCAACGACGCTTCCGCTTTCTGGAAGTTCTCTGTCCCAGCCAGTTCGGATTCGGCCAGCCGGATCGCCTTGAATCCTTCTCCCATGGAGCGCATATGTCCTTCAAACAGCCCCAATGAGACCGAAGGTGCGTCCTGAAACAAGTGGTTGGACCATGGGAAAGGATAGGGATTGAAGGGGAAGGTGGAACCGTAGACGGACGAACATCCGGTTGAATTGATAAAGCCGAGTTTGGCCCTCCCGTTCTTTGTCGGTCCCTCTTCATAACGCCATTTCAGATCTTTCAGCCTGGACAGCAAATCGGTCACCCAGGATAGCCACTCCTGATCCAGGGGCTCACCGGCCTCACCGCCGTCCAATGTCCTGGCCAGTTCAGAGAATCTGAGGTCCTTATCCTGATGCGTTTCGACCGCTTTCTGAATCGCGGAGGAATCGCTCAAATCCAGGGTGCCCGCCAGCTCTGTCTTGATGTGATCTTCCATCCTCTGGATGAGATCCGAGAGGTATTCCACGTGTTTCTTCACCCGTCTCTGCATGAGGGCGGTGATGGTTCCGGTAAAAATGTGAAGCATCGACTTTTCCCCACAACCGGTGCAGGCGCCGTCACCGCAGGACATTGACTGATAAACCGACTTGTCCATCAGCATGGTTTCCAACGCACCAATCTTTTCGTCGAGGTCATCGATTCGGATGAAATCAGGAGGAGTAGTGGGGAGATCCAGCCAAAAATCCCATTCCGTTTTTAGCTGTTTTACGGAATCGGTAGTCTGGTCCATCACGGTCAAAGCCTCATCTTCACAGACTTCGACGCAAAGCATACACCCTTTGCACGTATAGGGGTTAACCGTGATGGCATAGAGTCCACCGGACCCAGCTTCCTTCTTCTCCCGTTGATCGTAGTAAGGCTTGGTCAGGGCAAATTTGAACTCCCCCATAGCCTGGACAAACCATTCAAACTCCTGTTTAAGTGCTTCCCGGTCATCGTCTTCTTCAGAAATGGTATCGGCAATTGCCTGATTCAGGAGCGGTCCGGCGTCGATGCTATTGGTTTCTCCGGGGATCACAGCGCTGCGAAGCTTTTTTTCTACCGCCCGAATCGCCCGGGGCAGCAGTTTGACTTCGTGCCCGGCACGTCTGACCCGCTTGACCGCGGTATTGAGGGCGTCCGAAATGGTGCTGGCCAGGCCGGGTATGGCGCTGTCCGGGCAAACGGTAAAGCAGTCACTGCATGCGGTGCATTTCTCAGGATCCCAAACGGGATGGCTGAAACGGATCTGAGTCATGTCGCGGTATAACCCGGTATTGGCAGGGATCAGGCTCAAAGCGTTGAAAGGATCAGCCAGGTTGTCGTTGGGTTTACCACCAAGGTAGAAACTGCCGGTCTGTTCCCAGAAACGGTGAATATCCGTCCTGCGATCGTCACTGGCAGGAATACGCTTGAGCATGATGGGAAGATTGGTTTCACTTCTGGCCTTGCTCTCACCAGAAGTCACGACCTTCTGTTCCGTGATCTCTGTGATTTCATCATAGCCTCGCCTGACCACCCGCATGTTGTCTTCGACCACCCGCGCGCCCTTGCTGCTGAATTTCTTTTCCACTTGATCACGAATAGCCTTAAATAAAGATTCCTCGGTGAAATCGGACTTGGCCATGAGAGACGATCCGGCAAAGAAAGCCCCCTGGAAGGCGATTCCCTGCATCCTGAACTGCAGTTCGGGATCGGAGGCCTCCTCTCTGGCAATTTTGAAGGCGTCCAGAAAAAACACTCTAATCCCCTTGCTGAGGATGTATTTCTGAGCCACCATGGGGAAGGATCTCCACACTTCATCCGCCGTCTCAAGATCGCTCTGAATGACGAAGGAACCTCCGTCCTGGAGGCCGGACAGAGGATTTGAGTGGCTGAAGACATTGGGATCCGGCGAAAGCACCGCATCGACAAAGGTATACTCGCAATTTATACGAATGGGCTCAGGAGCCGCTGACAGGTAATAGGTGGTAGGCTGGCCTTTCTTTTCGGAGCCGTACTTGGGATTAGCCTTAATATCGTAACCCAGCAGGTCGTACAGCGTGATAGCAAGGTTCTTGCCTGTCGTAATGGCTCCCCACCCTCCAACCGAATGCATCCGCACGGTAATCGCACCCTTGGGCAGAAGGTTAGGATTCTCGCTGCCCTTTACGGCAAGGTCCTTGACCTTGGGGTAGGATTCCGCCAGCTGTTGCTGATAGATCTCGTTCTTGGGTGTCGCGGGCTTGTCGTGCAGGAAGTCGATCGATAGGTAGAAGAATTTCTTCCGGGGACCATCGGCGAGCATGTTTTCGATGGCTCCGACAACACCTTCTGGCTGCAGGTCGCGGCTTCCCAACCCAAAACAGCCGGAATATAAAGGGGGCACGTCCTTGGCGTCCTTAAAGCTGGCATACTCAGGATAGGGAGTTTCCGTGCCCCTGGCGGACAGTCCGTTTTCCATACTCTTACTCACGGTAGCGCGGATCTCTCGAATAAGAGGCAGATCTTCGGACAGGGGCTGGTCTGTTCTCTCCAGTACGGCTATGCCTTTGCGACCTTTGATGAGGTGGGAGAGCATGTCACCCGGGAACGGACGGTACATGGTCATGTTCAATACACCCACCTTGATGCCGTGTTTTTCACGCATGTAGTCTGCCACGGCTTCCGCGGTGCTGATGACGCTGCCTTGTCCGATGACCAGGTAGTCGGCATCCTCAGTCCGGTAGGCAGACACCCGGGAATAGGAGCGGCCGGTCAGTTCGTGATACTCCGCCATGCACTGATCAGTAATCCGGGCAATATGCTCAAAGAAAAAGGGACGCTGAGCTGCTACCGACTGCATGTAAGAATCCTGATTCTGAACCGCACCCGAAAGCACCGGGTTGTCCACATCCCAGAGTACGGGGATACGCCGTCTTTTTTCTCCGTAGATGATCTTCTGCGCGGGGGTGGGGCATTCGATCAGATCATCGGCTCGCCCCAGGAATTCGGCGATGAGTTCACGTTCAGGAATAAGGAGGGTTTCGATGAGATGGGTGGTCAGGAAGCCATCCTGGCCTACCACTCCCGGTGTCAGGGATAGCTCGGCAACTTTTCTCCCAATGATGTTGAGATCTGCCGCCTCCTGCGCATTCTTCCCCATCACCTGAAAGAAACCCGTATCGTCCATGAGGTGGTAGTCGTCGTGCCCGGCATGAACGTTTAGAGTTGTCTTGGTAATGGCACGGCAACCCATGTTCAAGATATAGGGCAGGCGCTTACCTACGGCACCGTAGAGCGATTCGTGCATGTAGGCGATTCCCTGCCCGGAAGAGAAGTTAGACGCCCGGAGACCACTCATGGACATCCCTGCCGTAACTCCGGCTGCCGCGTGTTCGCCTTCCGGCTCAATAAAGATCAATGGATGCCCGGCGATATTGATATGCCCATTGGCGGTTTCCTCAGCCCAGTACTCACCCATCTGGGTGGACGGCGTAATGGGATAGGCACCAGCCGAGTCGGTCGATTCCCGCTCGCACATGATGACAGCGGTATTACCATCCATGGCCATCAGGACCCCTGGATATTTCACTTGTTCGTTTTTAGCAGGCATAACATGGAACCTATTATTGGTTTATGGGGAAGAGTTGAGATGGGTCGGATCAGGATCCAGCCCAACGGGCAAAGGATCCTTTCTAATGATTTTCTTTGCGGCCAAGCCCTTGTCCGCTTGCTCGCCTTCCAGCCAGACAATAGCGCCTGTCGGACACCGCTGGATGGGCAATCTTGTAGCCAGATTGTTCCTCGCATAGTCGATGACTGCCAGGTTGTTCACCATGGTAATTAATCCCTCCGGAGCATCGGCAGCGCATCGCCCGCAGGCCGTACAAGCCACCTCACAGTCTTCGAGTGCTTCATCGCCTTCAGCGAGGCTTTTGCAGGCTACCCACAGCCGGTTATTGACCGGTTGGAGCGAAAACAGATCAAGCGGGCAGGCTTCCACACAATCGTTGCAGGCGACACATTTTTCTTCGCTGACTTCGGGCAGGCCGTAACGGTTCATCCGAATGGCGTCGAAATCACACGAGACCTCGCAGTCCGCCAGACCCAGGCAACCCCACGAGCAAGCCTTGCCCCCTCCGCCTGTGACCACCGCGGCCTGGCACGATTTCAATCCGGTGTATTGCGCACGCATTCGGGCGACGTGCGTGCCTCCCGCGCAGGCCAGACGTGCGACACGTTTCGCCTCTTCTCCCAGTTCAACGCCCAGGAATTCGGCAATGAACTGGGACATATCAGTTGAATTCACCGTGCACCCGCCTGGATTAGAGGCTCCAGACACACACGACTCGGCAAAGGGGCGACAACCCGGAAATCCGCAGGCCCCGCAATTAGCCTTGGGCAGCATCTCCTCGACTTCATCAATCCTGGGATCTTCCGCCACATGGAGTTTGCGGTTAGCCACTGCAAGCACACCAGCTAGCACAAGACCCAGTCCCCCCATAAAAACAAGGGCGCCAGCCAGATTCGATCCTATCCATAAGATCAGTTCACTCAATCCTGGCTCCTGATTGGATGAGTAAAGACCAGCGGGAAATGGACTGACATGAAACGTCTCCTGGGGGGAAACAGTCTGCTTTTCCGGCTAAAACGCAGTTTCCATTTATGTGAGATGATATCTCAGATTATATAGGTTGAATAGATTATCTGTCAACCCTTCGGGGACAGGTAAAAGCGACTTTCGTTCGCGTCCCATCAAAAACGCATCCATTTCAGGATTAGCGCACTAACGATTTTGATCGGGCATGGTGTGCGTGTTGCCCAGGGAAGTGGAGCCACCTGGATTCGACGGAGTTTATGAATAAGGCTGGGGGATTGCATTTCGCTTCGGGTGAAGCAGGAGGTGTTCTATCAGAAACCGGGCGTTTTCTGGGGTGCGGCTAAGGCGATTACAGCGTTTACTGCGCATACTTGTACGTTATGATGACCTGAAAAGCCCCAAATACATACAAAATCACCCCTCAAGAGGTATAGCGGAGGTCTCTCAAGGGGTGATCGTGTCGCTATGGGGGTCTTTGAACTGCTTGTTTAGTAGGGCTCCGAAATAAACAGCAGGTGCGTGTCCTGATTTTCAAAGCGGATCTCGGGTTGTCCCGAAGAAATTATCCGATATGTAAGCAAGGTAACACCTGTCCGGGTTTTTAAGAGATTGAGGCCCGGCTGCGTGTTGGGCCTAATCTAGAGCCTTATGCACCTTACTTGTTGTTATGTTCGCCCGACATTATTTTATCCATCATTTCTGAAATACTCAGAGATGTAGATTTGTGCTTTGGCGGATATTTCATCAAAGATTCCGGATGGTAAGGGGCGATCCAGTACCAATCGAGGAATATAACCATGCTTGGCACGTTTGCGAACTCCTGGTTGGCCAAACAGAATGTCGCATGAAGACCTTGCACGCTGACCGTGTGGCCGTGCACAATACCTCCAGTGGGACCGGTGCCTTTTCGCTCGGCTTCGTCATATCCCGGATATCCGTAATAGCGCGGTGCTGGGTTGGCTGATATCATCCTACTTATGTCTGAGGAGATTAGCCGGCGTCTTAGTGCACGAACGTCACGATCCCCATTCGTTCTAAACCCAATGCCCAATGTGTGGATGAGCGTCCGTCACCTGCCCGAACTGAACAACACCTGCCTAGCGCCACACCATTTTCCAGGTAGTGTCCGGATTGAATCCCGTAAGACGCGAGATATTAGCCAATGATCTCACCCGACGAAGAATGTGAATCGCCGCGCTTGAGCAGGGCTCTGATCTCAATCATTATTTCAGCAGCATCATGCGTCGGCTTTCGCTCTGACCTGTGCCCGTAGACAGGCGGTACAGGTAGACACCCGAGGAGACCGGTACCCCGTATGAATTCCGGGCATTCCATACGACGCTATGACGACCCGCGGGCTGGACTCGGTCCATCAGTCGCGCGACTTCCTGGCCGAGCAGGTTGTAGATGGTCAGGGTGATGTGCGTCTGCCGCGGCACTTCGTACCCGATAGATGTGCTCGGATTGAATGGATTCGGTGCGTTGGGTTTCAGGGAGAAGGCTACGGGAATCGACTTTACCGTCGTAGAGCTGTTGCCCAGAATTGTATGCACTGACTGCGCGTTACGATCTGCCAGTATTGCATCTGCCAACTCTAACACTGCACTGCCCTGACCGTTTTCTTCGAGCGTGACCGGAATCCACATCGTCACGTCTTCACCCGCAGGCAGTTGTTCGCCGGTGAGGCTGTAGGCCACCAGCCGCAGGAAGCCGCCGTTCGTATGACTCGCCAGCTTCACGTGGGTGGTACGATCAGCTATATATGGTTCGCCGATAGTCATAGAAGACGGATCGAAAATAAACGAAGCCTCTAATCCCGCCACCATGCCATCGGCATCCAGGCGAACAGGAATCGCAAGTTGGCCATCGCCAATCGCCTGTGCCGCGCCCAGGTGCACCGTAGCGTTTCGGGCCGGTGCACCTGCGGTGGTCTTCGCAGTTGGTGGTCCCAGTATGGCATTGACCATAGCTACGATATCCTGCACATTGATGACACCATCACTGTTCATATCGGCGACATAATGTGCAAACGATTCCGACTCGGGCATGGGCAGTATGCCCAGAATGATGCTGATCTGCTTGACGATATCCAGCACATTGATATCGCCGTCTCCGGCACCCAGCGGTCCGGCGCCGCTGCCCAAGTCCCCCTTCACACCGACGATGATCTGACCAGCAATGACATCATGCTCAATAGCTTCGCTACCTGTATTCGACAGGATATTGTTCGATACAACTAGATCGATGACGGTTCCGGGCGGTACGGATTCGTCGATATGGTATATTAGACTGAAAATACCCCGCAATCCGTCTTCGTTGAGATCGATTTTCTCATTGGTATTGCTAAATAGAAGCACTCGGGGGTTGGCGGCTAATGTTGTCGCAGGAGTAAGTGCCCGGGAGGGGGGCAATACGACAATGGAAGTGCTCAGAGTGTAACCGTTGTTCCCCAGTGTATTGAGGGGGCCGACAAATGTAATCTTATCTGTCGGTATGCCGTCAATCTGAGGAATCAGATCGCACTGGAGTCCGGTCACATCGGGCGCCCTCAAATCGACGACTATATCGCACTCGCCGCCCGGTTCGGCAAAACTATCTCGGAATATCAACGCAGGCCCGTCGTCATCCTGAATCGTACATGTGCCCTGATGCTTCGTGCCAAGAATGGCATTCTCAGGATTGGAAAGGTTGGCGTTAAACGTCTCGCCGTCTTCCCGCGAGTCGTCATCGTAAATGACTACGCCCACCTGGAGTTGGGTATTACCCGCCGGAATTGTCACTCTGAGGTTTTCGCGTTCATAATCCTCACCGTCAGTGGCCGTCACGTCGAACGTATCAAAATCGACACTGATGTCTTCATCAGACGGTTCCGATAGGGTTAGGGTGAAGAAAACGGCCCCGACCCCTCCCCCCTCATTATCAAAACCTTCATTGATGGTGACATCATCGATTGAGATCGAAATAGGTGTGGTTTCATCGAAAATCACAAAAGAACCACCGTTGCCTAACCCACCACCGATGTCTTTGTCACCATCACCATCGAAGTCTGCAAGTCCGAATTGGGGGAAGTTGCCGACGTTTGTTAACCCCGATGGATTGGTAACGATCTTGTTGTATAGTGGATCTTCCAGGGAACCGACATTTATGTTGTGGTAGAAATCCCCGCTGAGCATGCTACCGAGGATGTCCAGTAGCCCATCCTCGTTGATGTCAATCAGAACAAATTTATTCTCAAAATCACCGATATTACTCAGGTGGAAAGGATTCTCAATGGGGTCAGCAAAAACTGGAATGTTCGAACTGCTTGTGTTGATGAAAAACAAGAAATCACCGAAACCGGTTCCAGCAGCCATGTCGACCCTACCATCGTTATTTATGTCGCCAAACGTCAGACTCCCATTTTCAACCGAAGCGGTAATATTGAATGCCCCTGTGACCGGGGCACCAAATACATCATTGGTAGATGTACCGATATTCTCGATATAAAAGACAGGACCGAAACGCTCGCCGACGAATACATCCAGATCGCCGTCTCCGTCTATATCAAATAAAGTCGGATTGCTGATATCTCCCACGTCTATACCATTAAGCGGGTTGGAGGTTCCCGTACGCTCAACATACGACGGATCCGTTTTTGTACCAATATGCTCCATATACCTTAGTTCACCATTGCCGCTGCCGACGACGGAGTCGAGGTCACCATCGCCATCTAAATCACCATATGTCGGTGCGGAAGCAAAACCAACATTGGGGAAGTTGAAGGGGTTACCTATTTGCTCCCCGAAACGTTGTAGGGTAGTATTTTCGTAGAAACGAAAATCGCCGCTATCACTACCGCTAAGCCCGTCCAGGTCGCCGTCGTTGTCAATGTCTACGAACGTTACCCGCCTGCTGTTCCCATCTTCGGTCAGTACCGTAAAGGGATTTTCCGCACCGAACCGTTGGGTAAAAACCGCATCATGCGAACTCCCCGTATTCTCAAAATACCGGGTAGCTCCGTCCGCCTCCTCCAATATCATATCCAGGTCGCCATCCTGGTCCACATCTGCAAACGACGGTGTGTCCCCGGGCAAAATATCCAAGCCTTGAAATACATTTTCTGGACCAGTTACTTCAACAAATCCATTGTCCGAATTCTCGACGTAAACTAGGCCGCCGCCATCGATACCAACCATATCCAGGTCGCCATCACAATCGATATCTACAAAGGTGGGTTCTTGAACTCCAGTTGACAGATTATTGAAATCATTGAACGGGTTTAGTTCGCCTGTAAGTTCCTCAAAGAGAATATCGCCTTCCAGTTCGAAACTCTGAAAGATCCGTAAGATGCCTGACGTACCCGAGATGATGATTTCCGGATTTCCATCCCCGTCCAGGTCTGCAAGTGCCGGCCTCCCTTTTTCCGTAACGGGCAGGTCAAACGGATTAATCACAGGCTGGCCAAATGAGGAAATTCCCGTTCCGCCTGTATTTTCGAAATAATACCATGTGCCAATATCATCCAGCGTTAACATATCCTGATCGCCGTCCCCGTCCATATCTGCAAATGCTGGTCCTGTACAACCTACAAGTACTTGCGTCAATCCGAAGGGATTCGTCACGCCCTCAGCAATGGACAGCGTGGTATTCGCCGCCTCCACATCCACAATATACATTTGCAGCAGAAACAGCGTGGTGGCCACGGTGCGGGCGAAGGAGCTCAGGTGCCCGCGAAGTGTGCCACCGTCACGGCGGACAATCTGTTTCAGGCCCTTACGGGAACCGAGCCAGTTGGTTTTGACTTTTCGAACCAGCGCTTTTTCAGCCCGTCGGGACAGATCCTTCCGGGCACTACGGTGCGCATATAGACTGAGCATATAGAGGCCTCCGTGCCAATTATGAGAGCAGATCTTTGTTCAATTGTCCTTCAAGAGGGCATCGAGTCGGATCGTCAAATCCTCTCTCGATATAACACCGGTGAGGTGGTCTACGACCTCACCCCGTTGGAAGAAAAGCATTGTGGGAAGACGAAAGATGCCATAGGACATCGCCGTTTCGGAATGTACATCCGTGTCCAGTCTGCCCACTTTAACACCGTTCGAGAACTCCGATGCTATGGTTGAGATGATAGGCGCCACAATCTGACAGGCGCCGGACCACGGCGCCTCGAAGAAGACCACCATCGGGAGCGATGATTCAAGGACTTCCCTGTCAAAATTGTCATTTGTCAGTGTGATATACATGGTGTAACGGTTTCGTTGATTCATTCCAGGACAGCGTTGTTAATGAGCCGGAGTCGTGATATGGTCCATGAGTCAATGAAGAGTGAAACCGGAAATCACTTCCCTGAGCCAGGATGACCCATGCCGCAGATGGCACCGACACCGACCACGATGAACTGACCCGCTGCTCTCCCCCGTGAGCATCCCGATTCGGGACGGGGTCGGTTCGTCGATCCGAGTCAACTGTACCATCTGTGACATGGGTGTTTCAACAGGAACACATTCCGGATACCGGCAATCCATTGGCACTCGTTACCAGATGTGTCACTTGTATGGTAACTATACTTGCAATAGCCATTCCAGAATTCATCGTAACCACATAACTATATAAAAATAAAGTAGTAATGTCATAATGTGGTTATATAAATGTCAATTGGAGCCAAGCTGTGTATCCGAAATGTCGTAGATATACGATATGTCGGAGATGTGATTTTCTTCAACTGGATAACGGTTAATGCGAGGAAGAACTCAAGGCGAGCTGGCCACCGACCCTAATGGCTGCTTCGCACCGGGTTTCTCAGGAGTTGACGGTTTCAGTCTGACCGCGAACTCTCGCCCGGGGTTCAGCAGAGGGGGATCCAGCAGGTGTTCCCATTATGAGGGAAACCCGATCCTGGGAGGTAAGACAATAAGCTTTTTGGGCAGATTGGCGCCGACCGGAGCGGGGAAGACGAGGTCTGGGTGAAACATGGTTTGTTGATACGGTCATGCAGGTGAGCGAGGTGCGGGAGTCGATCCCATGAACAACGCGACAGATGTACCAGAGGGCGTTTATTCGAGGCTTCGGTGGTCAGCTTGTGGGCCGTTTGAGGCCCAGTTTCGATATCCGCGACTCGAGCGTAGTCGGTTTCATATCAAGGACGGCAGCGGCACCGCGGGGACCCCTAATACGCCACCGGGTCGTTTCCAGGACCTC
>JABIQT010000912.1 GCA_018667995.1 Candidatus Latescibacterota bacterium | reverse complement strand
TTCTTTGTCGACATATGGGTACCAGTTCCTCAAGTTCTTCCTGCGTCAAACCCTCTGCCAATCCTGTTTGTCTTAGTGTGTCGACGATCTCCAAGGCCATGTTGCTACCCCCATGTATCGGTCTGGCTGCGAATTGTACCACTAATGCGGATCTGAGTGTTCGCCAATGTCGGAGTGTTGATCAGCGTGAATACTTAGCAGGCTTTAGCTAACGGCATTCATGCGTTCAAACAGAATGATGAATCTGTTAATGGATGACCAGTCACCCATATCTGTCTGAATAGGTCTGAAGTGGACATCTTCAGAGACTCCATCGACGTCAATCGACTGTGTTACCTGCCCGTAACACGGGAAAATATCGATTCTGTCAGGAAGTTTCAGCGTGCAAGAAAACACGTCGCCTTCCGTTAGTGATCCAACGCGCGAAACGAATGTCAAGGTTCTATTTCCGATAGTCTCGATGGGTTCCTGATGCTTCGAATCCGAAGCCATAACCGTGACTTCCTCAATCATTCCCTCCGAGAGCGCTATGGTTTTATCGCTTACAGTCCATTCGGTGTATACGCGGTTGGCCCCATCTCGTTTTCCAAGATACAGTGCCTTATCGGCCGCGTCCACCAACTCTTCAAGAGTGTTGCGGGTTCCCGTACCATATTGAGCTATGCCACCTGTCGTCGTGATGCGGATGCCTTCGGGGGGAGCGCTCGGAACGCGTACCGCCGTTTCCTCCAGATTTCGCCGAATACGATCGGCAACCACAAAGGCTCCTTCCATCGGTGTTGCTGGCATCAAAACGAGGAACTCGTCGCCTCCGTACCGGCCCACGGCATCCGTACGCCTCGTATGATCCTTTAGAATGGTCGCAAATTCTCTCAGAACAGCGTCACCTGCCAGGTGACCATATTCATCGTTGCACTGCTTGAATTTATTGAGGTCGAAGATGAATATCGTGCCACCTTTTTTGTATCGCAGGTCCTTCTCGAGCTCCCAGGATACTTGCTCCCGTATGTAACCGGGATTGAACAGGCCTGTCAGGCCGTCTCGGATTGCCGACTGGGCGACTCGTTCGTAGTCCCAGATATCAATTACTTTTGCTCGGTGGATGTACTTATCATTGGAACTCAATACATAGTCGAGTAATGCCACTGAGATGTTGACTGGGCGACCGAGTGTGTCGGAGAGGGCTTTTCTATGCTCCCAGGCCCCGATCCACATGGCATGTCCCTCGGCAGGTTCGACATTGATACTGGCCAGAATCGCCATTAACTCCGAATAAGTTTGCTCGCCGTGTTCAGCAGCTATGGACTCGATGGCGTTGAAGAAACCATCCGGAGATACTTGTTCATCAATGATTCGGAGAATCTCTGCGTGAACGTCCATCGAATCATGATCCATGTACTACTCCATCAATAGGATCTACAGTTGGGGAGAATGATCTAAAGCGAGTGGTGCCGAGCGGATATGCAAAAACGCTGCTAGAAGATTTCCTTGTAGATGAAAATCAAGGCTCTCGGACCAGCGTCAAAATTGTGTACGTTCTGGGCCAATTGAAGAGAGAGATAGAATACACGACTTGAAAGCGATAGGCCGACGCCGACATCTGATCGCAGATCTGAATAACTGTCCGGAAGCGGCTTCGAGACAATGGGATTAATACGGGTGGCGATAGCAGGATGTGCTATACCATTCCGGCCAGATGATTTAGAGAAAAAGGCTGTTCCTGTGTCGAAGAAAGTCTGTAGATCCAGATTCCATTTCAGCATGGCTTCTTGCCGAAATGTCTTTAGGGGAATCCTGTAGTCGGCGTTGAACACAAGAATTCTGTCACCTGCGTACTCAAAGTGGCCAAAACCCCGGAGTCCACTGTACGATCCAAGTACGTAGGACTTCTGGAGCGGCAAGGGATCATCCGATCCTGCGAGCTTGAGGCGAAAGTCGAGTCCGTGTCCGCGCCATGAATTGTATCTCCGAATGGTCAAATCATAACGCGTATACTCAAAATCACTGCCCAATGCCCCCAGTGCACTTTCTACCTGCATATCCGCGTACCAGCCGCTTTGTCCCGAAGTTTGACGGGTATCCAGGCGTAAACTCGCCGTCACACCATGGATTTTCCCCTCGTCGATGTCTGGATTGTTTCTAAAGGGAGTGCCGCCGAACAGCGAAAACGGATTGTTACCTGCCAAGTTGTAGTAAGTGTCTTGTCCGAAAGACAAACCTAATACGAGGCGTCGCTGCCATGCTCGCCTGAGCGAGATGGTGAATCCGCGCTTTAAATAGTAGTTATAGAAGTCGTCGCCGACGAAGAATGCATCAAGAGAGTTATTCGAACGGGGTACGTTCCAATCATCATTTGTATCCGTAATCTTGTATCCTTCGATCACCACCGACAGTGATCGATCAAGCGAAATCGGTTGGTCAATTCGCGTACTGAAATCCAAGTAGCCGTGGTTGTTGTCGGTTGTAGGTATCCAGGTGGTGCTGGAGATGTCCGGGTAACGGGTTTGGCGGCTGGCGCGCCAGCCGAGACCAAGGGCGAATTCATGACCTCGTACACGGCTGAATCGCCATCCAGATGGCCCCGCGCCAAACCTCATGCGGGTCGGCACGACACGAGTCACCTGCCAAGCGGCATCCGCCTGCTTCACGCGTATGTTCAGCTCATTCCTTCGAAGTATGCCCGAAATAGATGCGTCACTTGAGGCGTAGATGTAGCCGTTTACTGCCACCACATCGCCTTCTACAATAGCCTCCTGCTGGAGTGATGCACTTCCATTGACGACCGTCAAACTACCGTCAATGGTGCCGCTGACGTAGATATTGCCATCGAGCACCACCAGCGGCCCAGCGTGTGTTTCCCGAAGATCAATCGAGAGGTCGCCCCTGACTACTGTTGCGTTAGGGGCATTGAGCAGTTGTTCTAATGCGGAGAGCGTGAGGGTAGAATCAATCGGTACCAGACGGGAGGGAGCCTGGGCTGCACACGGCTCGACCATAAATGACAGGAATGCTAAACCCATCACGAGCGCGTGCAGTTTAAAGTTGAACATATCTGTCTTCCAAAAGGCCTATGTAATCTGGATGTCGCGCTTCAGTTTAGGCACCGATGGAAGTTTATGTCAAGTGCTTTGTGGAGGTTGGGGCAAGCACGGGGATCTTGAAGAAACCGGTCCGCACCAGCGTGGACCGGTTTCTTCAATTTATCTGGTGCGTATATCGATGGAACCGCTGAAGGTAGAGAGCTCAACACTCGCTCCGCCACCATTCACTGATCCATCAAGGCGTTTGTTTCGTCCTTGCCGGGAAGATGTCGTTCCGCGGATGGTGATCGGCAAGTCGCTGTCTATAGATCCGCTGAATGTGTTTGCTCTCAAGTCGAAGGCTGATTCTTCAGGGATGGTCATCCTGATTCCGCCGCTCATGGAATCGATTTCATATCGGCCGTCTCTCTTGATGGGCCCCTCAAACCGGATCGTGCCGCTCACACTCTTAGCGTAGAGTCTCTCCGCCGTGACATCCCTAAGCTCCACACGACCGCTCGTACTGGAAGCCTCCATGTCACCGGTCGTTGAGGTCGCGGTGACATTTCCACTGACGGACTGAAGATCGGATTCACCGTTGAGGTTTTTTGCCTCTACATTTCCGCTCACCGAGGATCCCCTTGTTCGAGCATTGATGTCGGCCAATAGGACAGTGCCACTGACGGACCTAACATCTACCTCACCCATGACATCAGATACTTCGAGATTTCCGCTAACCGACTTAGCCCTGAGATAGGATTCAGCCGGAATCGTGATTTCGTAGATCACCGAGACCTGAAGATTGTCATCGCCCCACCGTCTTCCGCGATTATCCGGGTAGTCCGTATTTACGTAAACATCGCCACTTCGATCGTCTATCTCAACCCGCACCTGTTCCAACGCATCTGCAGCCTCATCTTCGTCGGAGGCCCTCGCTATCTTGGTAGCCTTTATCCTCGCCTCCGACCGATTCCAGGTGGTCACTGTGATATCGCCCGAGAGGTTCTCGATTTCGAACCTGCCGTCCTTGTCCATTTCGACCGTTCGATCGATTTCCTCTGTGAACCGATTGTCACGCCTCTGAAGATCGGCTGCGGGGTCCA
>JABIQT010000578.1 GCA_018667995.1 Candidatus Latescibacterota bacterium | reverse complement strand
CTTTATCCTCCGCAATGTTTCGAAGCCATCCATCCCCGGCATTCTCAAATCCAATAGGACGAGGTGTGGGCGGTAGGTCGGAATCTCAGTCAGTGCAAGGGGTCCAGTCGTAACCGATTTGACGTTGTACCCTCGCCTTGATAGTACGCTACGCAAAACCTCGCAGACGGATTTCTCATCGTCCACGGCTAGTATTCTCTCGTCGTATTGCTTCTCCATGTCAACACTCCCAGTTGTTGGACCACGGTGAGCAATTATATCAGGGGAATATCTATATGATACGATTTATCTCAATCCCTGCAACCCCAATAATCGATGTATTTCAATTAATTCTTGAAATCCTGATAATTGGAAATAGTCTCTTCCGGGAATGGTGGAGGGGGCACGGACTGATAGCAGGATAGGGAGAACAAGGTTGGAAGGATCAATATTTCAATATCGCTTCAAGTTGACGCTGTTTGGGCCAGATTAGGCCTCACTGGGTATAATCGGGGGCAGATGTGTTCTCGGTATCCCTTCCCTGGCACAGGGCATTCGGAACGACCGTGGGCCCTCTCCGGGAAAAATGGCGGACAAGCTTCGGCTCAGTTCTCACGTGGTTTACCGAGCCGAAGCCTGAGTCGTCTGCAGACCGATTTGCGGTACGGCTATCCATCAAAGCAGGCGTGGAATCCAAGACGGATTGGGTGCCTCAGGTGGAGCCTGGCTTGGGGACCGGCTGACACATCGAAGGCATCAAAGATAGCGAAGTCGCTCTGTTGGTTGCTCGTATCGTGAATCTGGCAAATGATGGCGCCTTTTGACTCATCGGATGGATCACCGAGAAATACCGGTTCGCCTCCCAGATAACTTCCGGCCGGGGCGCGGTACAGGTCACGCACCGTGTCCTGCTGCCACTCCACATGTACCAGTTCATCGTAGAACTTTCGTCCATTTTGGCCGGTTGCCTTCGAGATGCCCAGCATCCACATATCCTGGCAAGGTTTGGTCAAGAGCCTTGGATCACAACCGGGAAAATCGGGTGATCGCGCATAGTCTACGACATGGCGCCCCACGATTTCCTGGGAAGACATATCTATGGAAAGACGTACGGGGCGTCCTGGGCTGACTGTTGTGAATAAATCCGGTATGGGTTGATATTCTTCGTAGAGTGGCCGTTCGTATTCCACGACGTCTACCACGAGGAGGCCGTCTGCCTCGAAGCAGTTGGCAAGGTGGAGGCAGTATCCCTGCCCAATCGGAATATTGGCGACCTCTGTACCATCCTCCCTCGACAATATACGTAACTGACTGCCCAGCTCGGGCCGCCAGCTCATGGTATCGATCGTTGCTGATCCATTTTGGGTGAGTTTCTCTATATCAAGGATGTAGGGGCTCAAATAGAAGATCGCATAGGAAGGACTCAGTCCAAAGTCGTGAATGGAACAAGCGTAATCGATGGCCAGGCGCTTCCGGAAGATGATCTTTCCAGTGGCATCAAACCGATGTAAGGTCAGTCGCGGTTGACGGCTGGAGAAAGAGATCCCGAAATTGAACATCTCACCACTCTCCCGATCGAACTTGGGATGAGCCGAAAATGGCGTGATATCATTGAGATATCCGTCGAAGTCAAACGGTCCGATTGTTTCGAGCGTCTCCATTTCCAGCTCATATGGCATACTCTGTTCGCCGAAAGCCAACAGGCGGTTGGCAAAGGGATACAGGCTCACATTAATGGGGGATTCCGTCCCAATACCCCGCTTCAGCTCGTCTCCCTCGAAAGCGGTACCGAAACACCGGTAAATGGCCCGCCCAGCTTTTTCCTCAGCCAGGTATTTGTGGCTGTGGACGAACCTGTTCGTGAATTTCACGGCCTCGTCAGTAAAGGCCAATGAGGTCACCATTCCGTCCCCATCAAGCCAGTTATTGTAGGTCACATCGCCAATTGAAAACCGAGCGGGACCATTGAGGTAATATGCTCCGCGCACATATTCGGGTATAGTCCCGCTAATCGATTCTATTACATAGGACTCTTCATGAAGGTCCACTGAAAAGATCTGGTCAAGTAACGGTGCGTGGTCCTGTGCCTGCATAATGCAATTCCCTCCAGATTGACTCGATTATTCTGCCAGGACGTGCCGTACGGCCGGTAATACACCTTTTGTAGCCTCAGTGCCTTTGTCGATGATTTCCTGATCCTGGTGGAAATCGACACAGGTAAATTTTGAGACATCGGGGCTGATTCTCACGTCCGCTGGCATCGTCTTTAAGTTCCCCATTTCATGCTGCAGTATCTGAATGGGATGCATGGTGGTCTCAAACACGTAGGGTAAGTCTTCATGCAGGCCGATGGATGTCAATGGGTGGAACTGCCGGTAGACCTTGAGAGCATCATTTGCATCCCCGTTCTCGGGGGCGTCACCACATTTATGGCCAGGCAGAGATCGGCCCCAATATTGCGTACTGTTTTGGCTGGCACCGGATCAAGTACATCGCCATCGACAAGGACGCGTTCCCCGTCTTGCATGGGGGCTAAAACTACTGGGACCGAGCTGCGGGCCCGAAAGGCGTCCTCCAGTCTGTCGGGCCCGCAGCTCGGTCCCAGTACGGTCCTCATGCTGTGCATGGTATTGGGCCAAGAAATTGTTCGACCAGACCTGTGGGAAGCTTCAACCTGGCTGACATTGGTCGCAAGATCGCCTCCCCCCTCAGATCTGGTGTTTGACGGGGGAGGCAGTCTCATCATGAATAAATCAGGCCTGAAATCTGCAATCCCTAGAACGTGAAGGTCAATCCCGCCATTCCGCTCGTGATAGTATTCGACGTGTCTATCGTTCCTGCCGGAGTCGGAAGGGGTGCCGTTCCCAGTTGATCGATAAGGAATGGGCCCTTGATGTGTTCACGCGGCACGTAGTAGAACGATGCTTGCATGGTCAGGAACGGGAAAATCTTAATACCAGCACCGCCGGTGAAATGATTCTGAAAGGTAGCTGGCGCTCCTGTGGCCGTCAGGACATTCTTCTCGATAAGTGGCATCTGGCTGAAACTGTATCCCAGGCGGATGTCCATCTTCTTGCTAGCCTGATATCTGGTTCCAAACTTGAACGCTCCGACATTTCGCCAGCCGAATGGTTGAACGATGCCACCCACAATGCCGCCGGCACTGCCGAATCCGGAGACGCCCGTGTACCGGGTCCATGAGCCGTCGATGGCTATGGAGAGTTTGGGACTGGGTTTGATACCCAGGCCGACCACCGCTGTGAGGGGCCCGTCCAGATCGTATTCAATCTCGCGATGGTCGCCAAAGGTAGTCGCGGTAGGATCGGCGAAGAATGAATTCCATTTGAAGGGTTTGTAGTTCTGGGGTGTGTTGACTGACGCGCCCACACTGAACTTTTCATTGTGTTTGTAGTACACACCAAACTGACCGCTGACCGCGAACCGGCCGTTTTGATTGCCGCCCTCCGGGAAGAAACGCGTTCCGGCAGGGGCTACGGGCGTTGTTACCGCGACTTCGTCGAAGACCTGGTATGGCAATGGAGCGATGGCCAGATTCGCGCGATATACGTTCATCGCCAGGCCCAGTCTCAATTTCGGGGTGGCTTGATAAGAGATACCCACCGGTATTTTGGCCACATTGTAGTCCGTAAAGATACGGCCGAATCCACCGTCGGCGGCCTTATCGAAAATGATCGTGCCGGGTTGTTCCGCATAGTCGGTCTGGAAACCGGCGATGCCGATCAGCCCGAATCCTATGCCAAATTTGGTATCCGGAATCTGATACATCCAGCCGAATGCCGGGACCACACCCAAGGCGGGCGTACTCTTGCCTTTGCCGGTCCTGCCATAAGCGGCGACTTCGATCTCGATGGCGGTAGTGAAGAATTCTGTGGAGAATGTTATATGGTTATCTGGTTCCGCGCCCACGAGAGCCGGATTAAACATGAGTGCCGAGACCGCGTCTTCAGGTAATCCTGCCCCAGCACCACCCATGGAACTGTTGATGGGCCCCACTCCGTGAAGCATATGACCCTGAGCCCAGGCCGAACCGGTCATCGTAAGCCCGTAGATGCATAAAAACAGTAATCTCAATCTCATGATTTTCCTTTCTGAATGTAATTGACTATGAAGCTATTCGGTGCTCTGCTGCACCATGGTTGCTCCGTTATGATTGCCATCCTTAGTTGCCATTAGGCGTATACTTGATTTCCGTGTTACGGGGTCCTATCGACCCTATGTGAGTCGCTTACCAGTCACTTAGGGAGCCCTCCCCAAGTTGTCTCCATATTTCCGATCCCACCTGTCAGGTCACTGGGGTTGTGTGAGGAGACACCTGGCCACTGAGCGACGCCAGGAAAGTTACTGGTGAAACTCTGAGATTTCGGTCATTCAGAAACAGCGTCCGTTTCGTCTGCTAATCCTCGCGTATAGTCGTTACGGACGAACGTCATCTATCTCCGCTGGTTTGGTGTTGACATTGGAGGTGAATCCTCCATCGAT
>JABIQT010000909.1 GCA_018667995.1 Candidatus Latescibacterota bacterium | reverse complement strand
TTGTCGATCAGATGAAACAGGGAACCATCGGATAGGGAGTACTAGACAAGAATGAAAAAAATGCACCGTATTTTCATCCCGGCAGTGATTACACTGCTGTGCCTGAGCATCGGCGAGAGTCATGCACAGGAGCAAGCCTTTGGTAAGGGCGCGACCAGTTGGAAACAAGTCGATGGCCCCTTTTTTGAAACCTGTAGTATGTGTCACCAGAGATTAGGCGAGCGTCTGGCGGAACAAGTCATGGAGTGGCGTGACAGCGTCCATTATAGGAGCGGTGTCTTCTGTGATTCCTGCCATGGAGGAGATCCAACCAGTACAGTTCTTCCGATATCTATGGGTGAGGCCGCCGGTTTTGTTTCGGATCCGAGTCCTATGGATACACCAAATTTCTGCGGACCGAGTTGTCACGTTGAGGCATTCACCATCAGCGAGGCGAATATTCACACTGAGGATTTTGAAGACGAGGAATGGGAACCCAATTGCGTAACCTGCCATGGGAGTCATGATGTCCAGGAGGTCAATCTGGACTTAGTGTCGCTTGAGGAGAAGACCTGTGGTCCCTGCCATTCACGTGCGTTCTACATCCGGCAAACGGAGAAACAGTCACTTGTCGAAGCCCACCAGCTCGTGGAAGATCTTTATATCCAGCTGGAAACCATGTCCGATCAACCTATCAAAGGTACCATTCGGGTGCGGCTTGACAAAGCATTTAAGGATCTCCGCAGTGTCGCTCATTATTTCAACAGGGCTCAGATTCGGGAAGCAAAAGCCCCTATTGATCGGGAACTTGCGTACATAAAGGGCATCCTTGATTTCAGCGAAAGTGCTGTATTGAGAGAATCCGACGAGTAGGCTTAGCTTTGGACGTGCTTAGTAATCAAACAGAACCGCCGCTTCGAGTTAATCGAAGCGGCGGTTCTGTTTGAGACAATAACCTATGAGAGGATGACTGTCGCCTATACGGTCGGAAACCGATACGTAAAGGTGCTTCCACTGGTTTTGATGGATACGTTGTCGCGGGGTATGTGGAGGCCGAGCGTGATGGACCACGGAGAATAGGCCGGGTAAACTTCCTACATTCACTTCCCAAGTGATCGGACAGCATGTATCCTGTTGTTCCCAAACTTAAACCAACTCTCAGAACGCCCTGCAGCCTAATGTCATCACCGTTAGAGAAATGATAAGAATAGACCTCGCTGCTATGATCGATCCCGCAGATTTGGAGACTAGGCCGATCCGTTGAACGTGACGGTGTGCTTGACGTCGTCCCCTTCACGACTCATCTGTTGTCGAGAGGTGTCCAGAAGTTTCAAACCGGGAATGAACCCCTGTCCTATCTGTGTAAAGCCTGGAATCTAAGCAGAATTCAATATTGCCACGTGCGAGCCATTGTGACGCACGGCACCTGAGGATGAGCTACCATTCAGCAAACAGATTGCGGACCAGACTATGGCGCCGTCCATTCAAAAATCGAACTATAAAGGCACTGGCCCTCGGAATGATTTCACTTGCTCCAGCGCGGTTGCAGTTGTAACTTTATTGTGTATTCCAGCGACTCTCGATTCTTAGATAAACACAACTCGTCAGGTCCAATCACATGAATAGAAAGACACTAATAGCGGCGGCGGGACTTGCAACCGGGGCACTGATAGGCACTGAGTATTATCTTCGCTACCGTGACCGTATGCTGAACCGTGACCGGTGGTTCCACGAAAGCTATGATGGCTCTCAGCCTTATCAAGTTTTTCACAACACAAGTGGCTGGGAACTCATGCCTGGATATAACGTAGCAGGCATTCGAATCAACCAGTATGGGTTCCGAGGAGACGACTTCGCACGGGCTAAGGACGCCAACTCTGTGCGGATTCTTTGTCTGGGTGACTCCGGAACGTTTGGTATTCCGGGCGATGAGTCCCCTTACCCGTTCCAGCTCCAGCATGAACTGGAGGGTATGGGATTAGATTCTCCATGTCAGGTCATCAATGCTGGCGTAGAGGGGCATAGTTCTATCAACGGTCTACTCAGGTTGCCCTGGCTCAAGACATTCAAGCCCGATGTAATTGTGATAAAACTAGGGTGGTCAGATCTCTGGATTAACGATCCTCAGCATTATCCTGATCTGCGCCGCAAACCGAATTCATTCTGGCATTATGGCAACGGACACCACTCAAGTCTTCTTGCCCTGGACTCTGTGAGGGATGCTCTGGGGCTCAGCGGATACGCTCCGCCAGTGAGTTCTTACGGGTTGGAGAGCTTTGTTCCAACAAATTTCGAGTTCAACATGAAACGGATCATTCGGTCCTGCAAGAAGGACCGGATCCGAACGGTACTTGCGACCCTGCCAACCATGATACCGGCTGATGCTGATTCTGAGAATTTGGGAATGACTGCCCTCGAGAAGCTTCGTTTCCCGGCGTTTTTTCCGAAGGGCGACATAAAGAGCCTAAGGACCCTTTTTGAGACATACGACACCACCATCCGGACCCTTGCGTATGAAGAGGATGTCGACCTGATCGATATTAACGAAGGCATGGATATGGATGCAAACCGTGACCAGTATTTCCTCGATACCCGACATCCGAATATAGAGGGAAATGCGGCAATTGCCAAACTCCTGTCTCGGGGTCTTCATGACCGTGGCATTGTTGCATAAGAAGCACGAATGACTTCCCTCGTATACTCCTCAGCCCCTACTCCTATTGGTACCATATATCTAGCCCGCTCCGAATTCGGTATTTGCCGTGTCGCCTACGATCTCAGCGACGATGAATTCGAGATTGATGTGCGGTCTCGTTTTCATCTTGAGGTGCGACATTGTCCAGACGATCCCATCCTGGTAGATGCCGAGCTACAACTCG
>JABIQT010000908.1 GCA_018667995.1 Candidatus Latescibacterota bacterium | reverse complement strand
CTTCCGGATGCGGTGCAGAAATATGATGAGCATCAGAGCTGTCTCCAAAGCCCAGCAAGGTAATGTCGTCTTTACAAGCATCACGAGAAAGGACAAAAAAAGCCGCGCCTTCACCGATATTGATCCCATTACGATTGCGGCTAAAAGGATTACAGAGTGTCTCGGACAACGATTCCAAAGCTTGAAAACCATTCATCGTGAGCCTACAGAGTGAATCAGCCCCCCCGACAATTACTACATCGGCCATACCGGATCGGAGTAGACGGGCAGCAGAGATAAATGCGCGGCCGCTTGAAGAACAGGCTGTCGAAATCGTATAAGCCGCCCCCTTGATTCCAAAATGAGCGGCAATAAATTCAGAAAGATTGCCGATCTCCTGGTGGGCATAGAAATAGTCTGAGTGAAACTGCCCGGTCTGCATCTGACAAAGCAGTGCATTTTCTCCGTCGGCAATCCCCGATGTGCTTGTTCCTGCCACAATCGCCACGCGATCAGCTCCATAGCGTTTTACTGCCTGCTCAACCGACTCGGCAATCTGGCTCAATGCGGAAAGAGCGAGACGGTTGTTGCCTGAGTTCCATATGACTTCGGGTATTTCAGGCAGTATGGATATCACTTTGCCTACAACCGTTTCCTGATCCGTATTCAGAAACCCACCGCCCGGAACCATATCAGGAGATTCGCCTTTACTAAGCCGCTCGTGCACAAGCTCCGGGGTAGCGCCCAGCGCAGAATTAAAACCACAGGCGTGGATGTATAGCGGCAGGCTCCCCTTAATTTTATAATCATATTCTTGATGCACGATTTACCGACTGTAGTTGAGCGTTTTAATTGTTACTTTAAGCTTCAGCGGATGGTTCACAAATAATATCGCGCCGTCAAGATACAGCTCGGCTTCGTAGCGAATCGTGACCACAACATCACCATGGTCATTAATGAGCAGGCGCTGTTTCGGTCCAACCTTCAGACGCCAGCCCACGGAAGCTAGCAGTGCGTTCCATGCCTCAGGCGGCCACAGGGAAAGCATCACGTTGAAGAGCACCTGTCCGGGATCTGGCAACTTCTCGTCAAGACCAGACATGACCGATGTTGAAATTGCCCTTTTTTCGTAGGTTAGGCTCATGATACGCTGCCCCCACGAAGAGAATCCTGCAAGCGCCAGCCGCCCTGCTTCCACTTCAAGTTGCACAGGCAACTGATGCCTTTCCCCGTCATACTCAACCGTCACCAACTGACTCGCCGTAAGATTGTAGCCCAACTGTGCCGGCAAAGGCATAGCCACAGTAACGCCCGGCGTGATCTGAACGGTGTTTCCTCGCTTGCCCCCCCGGCTGACACAGCCAGCCAGAATCAGGACAAAAAGCCACATGCAAATCATTCGGAAAATCATCTTTATTCCTCGCCCTTCACGGACATGGCTAGTGGTGCCAGCAACCAGGATACAAAGACCCCGACTAGCACCGTGGCCCCAAAGCTATGGATTGCCCACGTTGCACTCAATGCCAAAAGGCCGAAGGAAAGGATTGTAGTAGCCGCAGCCAAAGAAACCGCCAACTGCGTACTAAGCAACTCTCCGCCAGCCTCCTTCCGGTGCTCCGCGAAAAAAAGCGTGTAATCGATACCAATGCCGAGAACGATCGCCAAAGCCAATAGGTTGAAGATATTCAGCGATTCACCTGACAAGCCGACAACGGACATGCTGAAAACGCTGGCGACCATTGGCGGTAGCACCACGAGCGTCCCCTTCCCCAATCCGAAGCGGACGGCCAACAAGATCCAGATAAGCAGAGAGGCCATAAGCAGCAACCAGGTAATTCTTACTCGGTACTGACCAAACAGGTTGGAAATTACAGAGGCCTTGTTTAGGTAGTAGACGCTTGGATCAACCGTCGCCATATGCTGCAGAATGGCTTCGTTCTTCACTCCATTCAGCAGTATGACCGATCCATACAAGCCGTTCGTCAGTTCCCCCAACCAGAGGAACCGGAACGGTTCTGATACGGGAGAGGCCAGAAAGCCCGAAAGAGTCAGTGGCGAAAAGACTGTATCGAATATCGGAGACTCAGCGAGCCCAAGGGTTTGTTGAAGCAGTTTCCCCTGTTTTTCATAGAGCTGTTTCACCAGATCATAATTCTGGTTCTGGAAGGATATCGGCTGCAGATAGGTTTCCAATGACTGAAAGTCACCCAGAACACCTTCTTCAATATAGAGATTCAAATCTTTTCCAACTCGCTGCAAGTGTTCGAGAACCTCTTGCCCATTATGCCCCACAACCAAAAGCAGTTGCTGCCCATTCTGCATACCCAGCACGGATTGGATCGTCCGCTCCTGCGCCTTAAGGTTTGGGGAAAGGGCCTGCATCTGGCGGATATCGTCGTTGAAACTGAGCCGCAACAGGCCGGGGACCGCAAGGCCGACTATCAGCAGCGGTAATCCAATCCGCACCCCTGCTCGATTCCAGAATATCAGCCAGTTCTTCATGAGCGAGACAAGCGGAAGGCCTGAT
>JABIQT010000905.1 GCA_018667995.1 Candidatus Latescibacterota bacterium | reverse complement strand
GATCCAGATGGACACGCCCGGTCAGCAGTTGGTGGGTGTGGATCTGATCGGGGCCTATTTCGAGTTCTATGCCCTCAATAGAAGGCTGCTTCCCTGGGTAGTTTTTGTTGAGGCCAAAAACGAGCAGATTGTCGTCCGCCTCTGTCACAACGAAGGGTCCTGATCCCATCGGTTGCCGGGAGTAGCCCTTTTGGGGGTCGAGATGGGTCGTCTTGATCAGATGCTGTGGCATCAACGGGAAACCGAGCCGCCGAAGGGACGTCGCACTGCTGCGCGCGAGGTGGAACTTGACCTGCGAAGGCCCAAGTGCTTCGACTTCCGAGAAGATTTCGAA
Organism: Candidatus Latescibacterota bacterium; assembly: GCA_018667995.1. Taxonomy (GTDB): domain Bacteria; phylum JAAXHH01; class JAAXHH01; order JAAXHH01; family JABIQT01; genus JABIQT01. The sequence goes on along the minus strand of JABIQT010000905.1, from coordinate 1,929 downwards.
GATGTTGCGATTCCCGTAACGATTCGTGGGGTCCATGTAAACTTCGTAGGAGAACACCACATCACTTGCAGTCAGTGCGTGATCGTCGGGCCACTTTAGTCCATCCCGCAGCTGCGCGATGATCTCTGTGCTTCCTTGCCGAAACACGGGCAGAGGACTAGCCATTTCTGGTTCCCATACGCCGTTTCTATCCTGCGACAGCAGCCCGCGAAACAGTAACTCGATGATCCTGACACCGATGACATCTTTGTATCCCTCGACGGGATTCAGCACTTCCGGCTTGCTCGTCTCTATGTATCTGAGGACCTGACCCCTCGCCGGTGAATGAAGCGACAGCAGAAGGACCAAACCGATGGCCGTCTTGCCAGATCTGCGCAGTGTCTTGTGCATCCGTATCTCCAGCATGCTGGTCAATTGCTTCCATCCCCCGGAACCACCCAGCCGCCACCTTCTTGGCTGGTCAAATACTGAAGATTCAGATGGGCCGAAACGCACTCGTCGTAGTGAGAGACGAGGCCTCCGAGAATATCCATCGCTTTCCTGTCGTGGATGGCCCGATACGTGCGCATCACTGTGAGAAGGTGCCCACCGGGTAACGCTGCTGGGTTGTATCCCAGATTGGGGTCGTGAGCAGCGTTGATCGCCTCGTATGTCTGATCTGGATCCGGAGCCTCGGACCTCGCAAGAACCTCGATCCCCCAGAGGGCACCGAAATACCGAAAGAACCTGTCCTCGTCGCTCGTCGCCTTCGACGAAACGATCGTTCCGAGGGCGCGGTCAACCATCTGCGCGGCAAGATCAGAATGACCCTGTTGGTCGAGCTCACGCGCTAGAAGGGCTTGGAGAGCGGCACCTTCCATTCCTGTTGGAGATCCAAGTTCCTCAATTTGCCGTTTCGCCTCAGCAGGCTCTATCTCCATCAAAGCAGCTGTCGTTCCCGCGTTGAGGAGCAGTGCGTTCATCGCAGTCTGATTGCTGTCTGTCATCGCGATCGCAAATGCTGCATATGCCTCCTTTGCTTCCGACCGCTTGAGTTCCGTAATGCCAAGAAGGACCGCGCTCTGTCCCGGTTCCAATTGCGTTGCGCGACGAAGATCCCGCTTGGCGAGTTCAAAACACACGTTTGCCAGGAGACTGATTGCTTCCCCGCCTGTGAATTTCCGCAACATATCAGCCATGACGGGTTCTGTAGCGAAGGGCACGCGGAAGTCATGAAGTCTCAGGCTACCGAAAGCCTCCACCGCATTCCCCGATGCCATCTGGAGTGCTGCAAGGTCGACGAGTGCCGAATTTCGACGCATTGCCGACAGATTCGCCAGATCATATGAAGCAGAGGCCCCGTCGAACTCACCCTTCAGCATCGACAGTCGAGCAAGCTGCATATCGGCATCATCAACAATCGGAAGGCTTCGTAGCTGGACCAGCAATTCACGCCGTTGGGTAGGTCGCCCCGCAGCTTCCGCAGCGCGTGCGCCAGCAAGTAGCACGCGAGCAGCAAGCCACGGCGGCAAGTCACCTAGCGGCGTGATCCGCACGAGTTCGAGGCATTCTTTCCAACGCTCATCCCGAGCAGCATCCAAAGCCGACATTGCCGGAGTTAGGTCGCTATTGAGATTGCCGGCCCGCCACTGGTGCAGCCAACGCTCCAACAGTTCTCCACGAAGCTCGAACGTGAGTTCGGCCAGGGATTGATAGAACTCCCCGGCTGTCAGGAAGTGCTCGCCACGCTCGCGTAGGAGCGTTGGATCGTCAAGGATTTGCAACTGCAGATACTGATCGGCTGACTCAAGAATCCGGTTCCCGTCTCGACTAGCCCGAGCGGACACCAGAACGGGATCTGCATGCTCTGTGTCTACCGATTCATCCTCCCCATCAGTCTCAGGAGGCCCGCATGCGCAAAGGGCGAGTAGGGACACTGCCCACAAGGCG